>JAGQJP010000119.1 GCA_020430585.1 Myxococcales bacterium
CCCTCGAGGAGATGAAGCAGCTGGCAAGGGAGAGCCTGGCTGAGCTCGACGATTGAAGTCGTGTTGGGCGCCGATCGGGGTCGCAGTACGAAGATACTTCGTACTACCGGCGGTTTTGGCGCCGATCGGGGTCGCAGTACGAAGATACTTCGTACTACCGGCGGTTTCGGGGCCGATCGGGGTCGGAGTACGAAGATACTTCGTGCTACCGGCGGTTTTGGCGCCGATCGGGGTCGCAGTACGAAGATACTTCGCACTACCGCCGTTTGGGGGCCGATTCTGGGTGCAATCCCTAGCGGCCGGCGCTCCAGGCTCTTGGCGAGCGGTTGGGAGGTGATGCGATCGTCGCGTGGATCGCGAAGTCCTGCCACTCGCTTTCGACCACGCGGCGGTCGCCTCGCGCTCGACGACGGCTCGATGGTTCGTCGATGGCATGTGATGGCGCGGGACGCACCTTTACGGGGACACGCTCGTGCACGTCATCGTGCTCGCCGACGAGCTCGACCACGAGGGGCTCGCGGCGGCGCATGACGTCAGCCGCCTCCTCGACGTCTACGTTTCGCGATAGCGACCGGGTCGCGGTCGAGCGCGTTCGCCATGGGCGCGATCAGGACCGGCAGGTCGTCGAGCATCGCAACGGTAACCGTTCAGGACGTATTTGCAGGGTGATGTGATCGCGGCGCTTGTGCTCGTGGATCAAGCATGATCTACGATTGCCGTGATCGAGAATCCGACAGAGCGAATCGTCGCGCTCGAGGCAGAGAACGCGGCGTTGCGACAGCAGGTCAGGGATCTGGCAGCGTTGCTTGAGAAGGCGACGCGCCGAATCGAGGAGCTCGAGGAAAAGCTCGGGCAGAATTCGCGCAACTCGAGCAAGCCACCGTCGTCGGATTCGCCGCAGGAGCGACGCGCGCGGCGCAAGAAGAGGAAGTCCGGACGTAAACGCGGCGGCCAGCTCGGCCATGCGGGAACGACACGGAAGAAGGCGCCTCCAGAGGACGTCGACGACACGCAGAAGTACGTCGCTGGGGCCTGCGGCGCTTGTGGTGTGCAGTTTGATGGGACGGAGTCCGTGCGGGTTGTGACCGAGCATCAGGTCTGGGACATCCTGCTCGCGCCGGTCTCGGTGACGGCGCATCAGTCGTGCGGCGTCGAGTGCCCGCATTGCGGGACGGAGACCGTTGAAGCGATTCCTCCCGAGGTGCCCCAGAGCAGCTTCGGGCCGAACGTCACGGCGCTGATCTCGTATCTGGTCGGCAACGGCCGGATGAGCCGCCGGAAGGTCCAGCAGCTGCTGGCGGAGGTCTTCAAGCTGGACATCTCGCTCGGAGCGATCAGCGAGTGCGAACGTCGTGTAGCGGACGCGGTCGAACCCGCGGTTGAGGAGCTGCGGCGTGAAGCGTTGTTGTCCCCCATCAAGCACATGGATTTGACGGGCTGGACCGAGGAAGGGGAACGCCGGCAGATCCTGACGGTCGTCACGGAGCACGCCGTCGTCTTCTGGATCCTCGATGACGGTACGCGCGTCTCGCTCACCGCCGCCGTCGGTGAGCCCAGCGGAACGCTGGTCAGCGACCGGGGCACGGTCTTTGATCACTGGCCCCTCGAACTACGCCAAGCCTGCCTGGCACACATCAAGCGAGCCTTTGAGGCGATGGCGAGCCGGACGGGCGACTCGAGGGCCGTAGGCAGCGAGCTTGGGGAACTCCTCAAGCTGCTGTTCCACGTCTGGCACACGCACCAAGAAGGCGAGGGGTTCGACGCCGATACCCTCCAAAGCTGGCATGCTACCTTCCTGGTTGAGTTCGAGCGCCTGCTCGGCGCGGGTGCGCAATCGAGGAACAAGAAGACCGCTGGGACGTGCAATCGCCTGCGCCAGCAGCTCCCGATGCTCCTCACCTTCCTCCTCGCATCCGGTGTCCAGCCCACCAACAACGACGCCGAGCGCGCACTTCGCCACTTCGTCATCTGGTCGAACCTCTGCTACGGCAGCCAGAGCGAACGTGGCAGTCGATTCGCCGCGTACCTCATGTCGGTGCTCGAGACTCTGCGGCTCCGCGGGCGTTCCGTGTTCAGCTACATTCGTCAAGCGATTCTCGCCGGGCTCCACGGCGAACCGCCTCCAAGGCTGCTTCCCGCCACCTGAACGGTTACCCGCAACGGACAGCTACGCGTCAATGTCTTCAAAAAGGCACTTACCCAGAGTGACATCCTCTGGCTCGCTAAGCTCGAGTTCCACGCCCAGCAGAGGCTCCTCGTACCAACCGTCCGGCAACTCGAGAAAACCAGCTGCCTCCAATGCACGGCTAACGGCAGCTTGTATGCTTGCAGCGTCGCCAGAGCGTGCCTCACCAAATTCGCGCCCCCAACGCGCGCTGCTATACTTGGTCCAAAAAAGGACGTAGACGTCCAAAACAAAGCTGATAAGCACTGACAAGACATGGACATGGTGCGGCTCATCGCGGCGGCCCACAGTGATTTCGTAGCGGTTGCACCTCGAGTAGTCAAATGACGTCACATTGATGCATGTACACGGTTTCGCAGCCGAGCAAATCTCATGCGCAAGCCGATCTCGATCCCAGCCGAGAAGCCAGCCATTCGGAATCTCCGCAGCGAACGCTGCCCGCACGGATCGTTTGCATCCACGCAGTCGCTCGGTAGTCATGGACCCCACCGGTGTTGGAAGCCGTGAACACCTCGTCTGGAACTTTGCGAAGCTACACGACGGCGACTGCGGAGGCTACTCCTCCAGCCGCGCCCGCGCGGCCTGCGCGGCGGCGCGGACCTGGGCGGGGGCGGTGCCGCCGACCAGGGCCTTGCTGTCGAGGATCGCATCGAGGGACAGGTCGTCGAGCATCGCGACGGTCGCCAGGGGGGCGACCTCGTGGACGTCGTCGAGGGGGAGCTGCTCGAGCTCGACGCCGCGCTGGACGGCGAGGGCGACGAGGCGGCCGGTCTGGTGGTGCGCCGTGCGGAGGGGTTCGCCGGCGCGGACGAGGGCTTCGCAGAGGTCCGTCGCGTTCACCCAGCCGGAGCAGGCGGCGCGCATACGGTTGGTGTCGAACGCCGCGTCGGAGAACATGGCGGCGGCCATGTCCAGGGCCAGGGACACCGTGTCGAAGGCGTCGAAGAGGGGCTCTTTGTCCTCCTGCATGTCCTTGTTGTAGGTCAGCGGCAGGCCCTTGAGCGTCGCGAAGAGGCCCATCAGATCGCCGAAGACGCGGCCGGCCTTGCCCCGCAGGAGCTCGGCGCCGTCGGGGTTCTTCTTGTTCGGCATCATCGACGAGCCGGTCGTCACGGCGTCGCCGAGGCGCACGAAGGCGAACTCGTGGGTGCTCCAGAGGACCAGCTCCTCGCCCATGCGACCGAGGTGGGTCATCAGGACAGAGGCGGCGTAGACGAAGTCCAGGACGAAGTCGCGGTCGCTGACCCCGTCCAGGCTGTTCGCCGTCATCGTGGCAAAGCCGAGAGCGGTGCGGGTC
>JAGQJP010000120.1 GCA_020430585.1 Myxococcales bacterium
CGCAAACGGATTGACCATGACGAATACGTTTGTGGTACGTTTCCAACAGTACGACAACTACTCGATAGCGACCGACGGCAGGCTCAGTTGGAGATCGCCCCCGTCGACGAGACCTTCAGGGTGAACGAGAGCACACCCGTCTTGATCGAGACGCTGATCGTCGTCGAGTCGAGGCGCGAAAAGCGGAGCGTCGCCCGTTTGCCCGACGGGGCCTCGATCTCGAACGAGCCCGATTGGGGCACGGGATCGGCCCAGCGAACCTCGACCGCGTTCGTGTCGAGCGTCCAGGTTCCGCGCTGCGTGGTGAAGGTGTCGTGTCCGTCGAGCTGAATCCCTTCGAAGATTCCGCCCTCGAGCAGGCTCTGAGTGCGCTCGCCCTGTCCCTGTGCGGTGCGTCCGTCGGCGAGACGTGTCCAGCTCAGATCGTGTTTGACGTTGCGCGTACCATTGGCAATGCTCCAGGTGACGGTGGCGGTCCCGCTGACGCTGATCCGACCGTTCGAGAGCTTCGACCAATCGTGTCTGACGATCACGTCTCCCGTCGCGTTGCGCTCGACGGAGATCGTGTGGGTGCCCGAGTAGGTCATACCGCGATACGAGCAGCCGCCGGCCTGCGCCCCGTACTCGACCGTCAACGTCGCGGCGACGAGGGTCAGCTTCGCGCAGGGTAGTTGCGAGGCGACGAACGCCCGAATCTCGGCGGCGGCCTCCTCGACGGCCTGGCCGATCGTGAAGCTCGTCGAGATCTCGATCGTACCGTTGACGACCATCGACGCCTCGGAGAGAAGCGCCGACTCTTCGACGGCGAGGGTTGCCTCGCTCAGGCTCATCCCGTTGGCCGTGCAGCGGCTGAGGGTAAACAGGGTCAACAGTGCCAGAGCGAGGGCCGTGATCCGCTCGCCGGCCGATGTGCGATGATCCATGCTGCGTCTCCTTCGGTTGCGCGAGCCGTCGGCGACGGCCCGCTCTACCTTTCGTGGCCCGGTGCGGCGATGGGGGTCAAATTTTGTCTCGCCGCACCGCCCACCTCTCAGCGACCGCCGCAGTCCGCCGGCCAGAGCCAGGCGGCCCCTCGTACGCCGCTCGAGTCCCCGTGACGGTTGGCGACGAGGCGCGTATCCACCACGTCGGAAAAGACGAAGCGCGACCAGAGCTCGGGAACGCGCTGGTAGATCCACTCCACGTTCGAGAGACCGCCGCCGAGGACGATCACGTCGGGGTCGAGCAGGTTGATCACACCACCCAGAGACCGAGCGAGGCGATCGGCGTAGCGCTCGAGAGTCGCCCGCGCGGTGGGCTCGCCAGCGTTGGCCGCTTCGACGATCCCTTCGGGAGCGAGCTCGAAACCCGTGACGCGTCGGTGGTCCGCGCTGAGGCCCGGGCCCGAGAGCCAGGTCTCGATGCAACCCGCGCGCCCGCAGTAGCAGCGCGGCCCCTCGAGCTCGTCCACCGTCGCCGTGGGCAACGGATTGTGACCCCACTCGCCAGCGATCGCGTTCGGACCGCCGAGCAGGCAGCCATCGACGACGATCCCACCGCCGACGCCGGTGCCGAGGATCACGCCGAACAGGACGCGAGCACCAGCCCCGGCGCCATCGGTCGCCTCCGAGAGAGCAAAACAGTCGGCGTCGTTGGCGATCCGCACGGGTCGTTTGAGCGCCGCCTCGAGGTCGCGATCGATCGCCTCTCCATTGAGGACGATCGAGTTCGAATTGCGCCAACGGCCGCTCGTCGGTGAGCGCGAGCCCGGCGTGCCGATACCCACGCTGGCCGAAGCGCCGAGAGACGCCTCGAGCTCGGTCACGAGCGCCGCGACGGTGCGAATCGTCGCCTCGTAATCGCCTCGGGGCGTGGCGACACGGCGACGGAGAACCTCGGCGCCGCTCGGATCGAGAGCGAGCGCCTCGATCTTGGTTCCGCCGAGATCGACGCCGATCCGGTAGCGTGGAGCGTCACCCATCGCCGTGCGCTCATCCGAGGCGCTTGTCGTCATCGTCCTGCGACGATACCACAAGTTGAATTTCGGCGGCCATCCGTTTACGATCCGATCCGATGAGCGCGCTGTACCGATCGGAGACCGACCCCTTCTTGAGACTCTGCTGCGACGCGAGCGCTCCCGACGCCGAGGCGCGACTCGTCGAAGCGCGGCGGCGAATCGCGGCGACGCCTGGACTGTTGACGAGCGATCTCTTCGTCGCAGCGGCGACGGGTCACGTCGAAACGATCGAGGCGATCCTGCGCGACGCCCCGACGCTCGCCCGCCGCCCGGGCGGTCACCTCGCCGCCCCTCCCCTGCTCTATCTGGCGTTCTCGGTGTTTCAACTCGACGGTCCGCGGCGTCAAACGCTGCTCACTCGCTGCGCCGCAGAGCTCCTGCGTCATGGGACCGATCCGACCGCGATGCTCGGCGGGCCCGGGTCGAGTGAGAGCGACGCGTCGTCTCCCCGCACGGCGCTCGACGGTGCGCTCGGCGTGTTCCGCAATCTCGAGCTCGCCGCGCTGTTGATCGATCACGGCGCCCGCGACCCGTCGGGATTCTGCCTGTTGCGCGCGATTGGGCGCGGCGATTGGGCGGCGACGGCGATGTTGCTCGTCGATCCTCTGCTGGTCGGAGGCGATGCGGCCAATCGAGCCTTCCTCGAGCTTTTTCGACACGACGAGCCAGAGCTGCTGGCCCTCTTCCTGGAGCGGGGATTCGACCCGAACGAAATCTCGGCGGGCCCGAGCGGCACGGCGCTGCACCTCGCCGTCGAGCACGGTCGCAGCCTCGCCGTGATCGAGCAGCTCCTCGCCGCTGGCGCCGACGTCGAGCGGACGCGCCCCGACGGTCGAAGCGCCTACGCCCTGGCGATTCGGCTGGGCCGCGACGAGCTGGCGGAGAAGCTCCGAGCGAGCGGCGCTTCCATCGAGGTCGCCCCGACGGACCGCTTGCTCGCAGCCCTTCTCGCCCGCGACGAGGCGACCGCGCGGCAGCTCCTCGGGCGAGATCCGTCGCTGCGGGCGCGTGTCGGTGCCGACGAGCTGGACGTTGTGATCGATCGGGTCGAAGCTGGCGATCCCGATCTGGCCCACCGCTTCGTCGGCCTCGGCTTCGATCCGAATCAGCGGGGCGCCCGCCAACGACGGACGTTGCTCCACTCGGCGGCCATTCTCGGCGATCCCGCGCTCTGCGCCTGGCTCGTCACACACCGCGCCGCCGTCGACCCCACCGACCATCGCGGGCGCACCCCCCTCGGCCTTGCGGTGTGGGCAGCCCTCGCGACCTCGAGCGCGCGGCACATCGCGACGTTGGACCAGCTGCTGCAGGACGGCGCTGACCCCAACGAGCTCGGGACGGGATGGCCGCTTCGCATCGCGACCTACCGTCGCGATCTCGTCCTCGTCGATCGCCTCCTTCGCGCGGGCGCATCGCCCACACTGCGGGCGCGCAGCGGCGAGAGCGCCGTTAGCATCGCGCGCCAGCTCGACCTCTGGGAGCTCGTCGGGCGCTTCGAAGGTTTCCCGAATTCCACCTCGGGACCGAACGACCCCACCGAGACGAGCTGAGCGCCGCCACGGTTCCTCCGTGAGCCAGGTTCCTCCGTGAGCCAGCGGTTGTCACAGAGCTCCGAAGCGTGTACAGTGAAGAGACGTCGAACAGGCAACACACCGAGCACTACAGCGCCCATGCAGATACGCTCTCTGGCTTATCGGACGGACGTGGCCCTCGCCTCCATCGGCGGTGAGGTCTTCGATCGCGGCTCGTACATCGTCGTTCGTACGCC
>JAGQJP010000007.1 GCA_020430585.1 Myxococcales bacterium
CGTCCACGGCGAGAGATCAGCAGCGCGATCAGCCGGTAGCCCGGGCCGAGCGGTCGGAAGCGCACGTGAAAACGGGCGATTCCATCCCAGCTAGGCTGCCAGAATTTCGGGTAGAGCGCAACCTCGAGTCGCGGAAAGAAGGCGTAGAGCGTCGAGAGGAGCCCGGAGACCATCCCCGTCACGCTCGGGTCCTCGAAGCCGTAGTGCAGCTCGAGGTAGATTCGATAATCGATCCGTCGCAGGACGACCGCGACCGCTTGCCGCAAGAGCGGTGGAAGCGTCGCGAGCACTTCGAGCCAGTCGACCTCGCGCGCAGGGCGCTTCTTCTTGCGGGTCCGTGAGGGTCTCTCCTTGCGTCGCGCACCTGCGGCGGCGATCTGCTCGAGACTCCGCTCGAACACGTCGCGTCCGAAGAGTGCCAGGCGCATTCGGCCGTCCTTTCGCGACTTGACGTCGACGTTGACCAGCACCGCCCCCCAAAATAGCGAGACGCGAGTGTTGAGCGGGGTCTCGCCAGCGAAGTGCCAGGCGCCCTCGACGCGTAGCGGGGCGATCGCGAACAGGATTAGCGGAAGGACGAGCAGCGCAAAGAGCGCAGCGAGAATCCAGAGCATGGCGCGGTTAGGCCAACGGGTTAGCGGCGGTGCTGGAGGGCTTGGGTTCGGTACTCGGAGAGGTCGTGCTTCCCTGGTATCCGGGTTTGTCCGCGGAGTCCGGGTTCGTGGCGACGGCGTTCTTGTTGTCGTTCGCCGCGGGTTGCACCTTCACCTCTTTGGCCGGCGCGCCAGCGGGATCGTTGCCGTCCCAGGCGCACTGACCGCTGCCTTCGAGGTTCTGCGGCGGAGGAGAGGCCGGACCGCCCCCCGTGCTATCGTTGGGGCCCGGATCGCTGACGTTCGCTGGCCCGTTCGGCTCGACGCCGCCCGTCGGCGTGGTCTGCGAGGGCCCCGCGTCGCCAGGGGCCTGTGTGCCACCCGCGGCCCCGTCGCCCGGACCCGGCGGATTGCCGTTACCGTTGGACAAGGTCTGCTCTTGCGCGGCAGGGGTGCCGCCACCGCCGCCGCTGTTCTCCCGATAGGTGATCTTGAACGTCTTCCGCGGTCCACCGTTCGAAAACGGCGCCGGCACCTGATCGGCTCCAGGAAAGACGCCCATCCGCTTCATGTAGTCGGCGTGCGATTCGCCAGAACCAGCGCTTCCACCGCCTCCGCCACCGCCACCGCCGCCGCCAGCGCCACCGCCGCCCTGCAGCAGTCCTGCGAGGTCGCCCATGCAGAGGCCGAGAGGATCGATCTCGTTGATCGGGTTACGGCAGTACCGATAGAGGTTCAACCCCGCCGCGTGTCCCATCGGATCGGGGCTCAGATAGCGGCCCATCCGCGGATCGTAATATCGGTTGAAATTGTAGTACAGCCCCGTCTCGGGATCGCCGTATTGACCCTGATAGCGGTGGGGGATCTCGAACTTCTTGTTGTAGACCGTGAGCTCACCGAACGCCGCGAAGTCGCCCTCCCAGACGATCTCGCCCTGCTCGTCCGAGAGGCAGATCGGTGCGCCCATGCTATTGTTGTGGTAGAAGAAGACCGCCTCGCCGACGATCCGTAGCATCGGCGTGAAGCCGCCCGGGTAGTAGACGTAGCTGATCGGCTGCTCGCTGTCGGTCTGCTCCATCAGCAGCCGATCCTTGGCCCAGACGTAGCGAGTGGTGCGCCCGTCGAGGGTTTTCGAGATCCTCCGACCGAGGGCGTCGTATTCGAAGGTGACCTTCTTGCCCGACGGCAGCGTCACCGAGCGCAGGCGGTTTTCCAGGTCCCAGCTGTATCGCGTCAGCCCTTTGCCGCCCTCGCTGCGCTCGATCAGGTTGCCGTGATCGTCGTAGCGCAGATAGGTCCCGCCGTAGCCCATGCAGAGACCCTTCTCGTAGTCCATGTTGCCATTGCCCGAGATGTAGGTCAGGTTGTGAGCGCGGTCCCATTGGAAGCTCTCGGAGTGGCCGCGCAGCGAGTCCTTCACCTCCATCAGGCGGTACGAGGCATCGTAGGTGTACATGCGCTCGCGCATGTTCTGGTCCTGCATCTTCATGACGCAGCCCGCCTCGTTGTAGTAGTAGACGCGTCGGAAGATCGTCAGCTCGTCTTCGGTCTCTTTCTTTTCCCAGGCCTGGCGCCGCTCGCGGTACTTGAGGACCTGCACGAAGTAGTGCTCGCGCTCGATGTATTCGATTCGTTCGTTGATTCCGTTGGGATAGACCTTCTCGACCGGGCGCCCGAGGGCGTCGTAGCGAAACTCGATCAACTTGCCGTTCGGCAGCTTGCAGGCCTTGACGCGGTTGTGATCGTCGAAGGTGAACTGAATCCGGAAGCCCCAGTTCGAACGGATCGAGGTCACGTTGCCGAGCTCGTCGTGTCCGTAGAAGACGACCTTCGCGCCCTGCTTCTCGCTCTTGAGTTGGCCCTCTTCGTCGTAGATGCAGAGCAGCTCGTGTTCTGGCGTCGCCGCCTTCGTGTACTGGCCGCGCTTGTTGTACTCGAAGGTGTGCTCGACGTCGTTGGGGAAGACCTTCTTCGCGATCCAGCCCTGGTCGGTGTACTCTTGGACGATCGTGCCTTGGTTCTGCTTGATCTCGGTGATGTTCCCGATCACGTCGCGAACCATCTCGATGTCGTAGCCGAAGGGATAGTGGATCGCGCTCAGACGCCCGCGCAGGTCGTACTCGTAGCGCGTCTCGTTCGACTCACCGTCGCGAATCAAGATCAGCTTGCCGCTCTCGTCATAGTCGAACTTGTAGCCGCCGCCTACCGCCTCGATCCGCTCGGCGAGGAAGTTGAACGAGCCGTAGCGATAGCCCACGGTGTTTCCGCAGCGGTCGGTGACGCGCACCAGGTTACCCTCGGCGTCGTAGTCGTAGACCGTCTTCGCGCCATCGAAGTAGCGCGTCTCGCGGATGCGCTCGAGGGGGTCGTGCTCGAGCTCGGTGCGGCGGCCGAGGGCGTCGATCCAGGCGGAGATGTGTCCCAACAGGTCGTACTCACGCTCGACGACGAGCTTGTTCTCGACCATGTACTTGGTCATGTTGCCGCGCTCGTCGTAGTCGTAGCGGTGCTCGATCCCGCGGGGGTCGACCTTGTGGATCATCCGCCCCTTGGCGTCGTAGCGGATGTTCCAGGTGTTGCCGAGCGGCGAACGCTGGAAGACGAGGTTCCCCCGGCGATCGTACTCGCGGACCCATTTGTTGCCGTAGGGATCAATCTTCGCGACGAGGTTCCCGCCGTTGTAGACGAAGGTCCAGGGGACACGGTCGACCTCGAGCTCGAGGGCGTTGGCGTATTTTTCGCGGTCGAGCTTCCAGACGGGCTTCATCAGCTCGTTCTTCTCTTCGACCTTCTGTCCCTCTTCGTTCCAGACCGTCTCGACCATCGTCCCGTCTGGGTTGATCGTGCAGGTGATCTTGTTGTTCTCGTCGTAGAGCCACTGGGTGATGTCGCCCTTGTGGTCGGTGAAGGTCGTCATCCGAGACTGGTTCAGGTACTCGAAGCTTCCCGAGAGCACGCCATCTTCGCCATAGCTCTTCGAGCAGCGGGCGAACTCGTTGTACTCGTAATGGAAGGTGTAGCCCAGACGGTTGGTGTGGGCGATCAACAGCCCGTCGTCGTTGTAGGTATAGCGATGGGCGTTGCCCTCGTAGTCGTAGGCCCCGACGAGGCGGTTCGATTCGTCGTACTCGTACGCCGCGAGGAGCAGATCCTCTTCGGTGTCCGCGTCGCCCATGCAGCGGATCTCTTTGAGCTTCTCGTTCCCCCAGTAGTTGAAGCGATAGATCCGTCCTTGGGGATCGCGGATCTCGGTCAACTTGCCGGCCCCGCCTTCGTAGTTGAACTCGTAGGCGTTGCCGTTGAGGTCGCGAAGCTTTGTCATCTTCGCGATATTCGAGGTCCAACCGAAGTTGAACTCCATGATTTTACGGTCGGTCGTGCGGATGTGGTACTCGGTCTTCGAGACCCTGAGCACCAGAAACTGCCGCCAATAGACGTTGGCGAACTCGCCGACCTTCAGATAGGGCAGCTGAATCGCCTGGCCCGTCGCGTCGACGTAGTGAACGTTGTTGCGCTCGTCGGTGTAGAGCGTGTGGTCGAAGTTGTGGTGCCACCCGGGGCCGAAGAGGTCGTCGTGCATGAAGGTGTGCACGTGGAGATAGTGCCGCATGAAGGGCTGCACCATCGGCCCGTTGAAATGGAAGTCGATCTGCTGGAAGTGCACCGAGCCCGAGATGACGTTGATCGGCTCGAGCATCATCATCGCGTCCGCCGCGGGACCCTCGCCGTCGGCTCCCTGGCCCGCCAGATCGCCGAGCGCCTGGCTGAGGATGTACTGGAACAACGCCATCCCGATGTTCACGCCGACCATCACGTTCGAGGCACCGATCACGAAGCCGAGGGGCACCAGGTTGAAGGGCATCGTGTTGCAGCTCGCGCCGCTGACGAAGAGCGCGAAGCCGGCGGGTGCCCCTTCGACCATCACCATCGGGGTGCCGAGGACCATGTGGTAGTAGGCGATCGGTTCGATTCCCAGCGCCTCGAGGAAGCCCGCGAAGGCCGCTGCCGCCTGGGGCACGACCGCCGCCAGGACGAGCTCCGATTGGGCGCCTTGCGCCGCCGCCTGCTGGGCAGCCGAGGCGATGTTCAGCGCGGTGACCGCGACCTTGAGCGCGATCCCCGGGATGTCGGCCAGCAGCGTTTGCATCGCCGAGGTCTCGGGGACAGGCGTGATCGCCGGGGGCGGGGGCCAGTGGAACGAGATCGTCTTGGACGACATCGGCGCCGCGGGCATCCCGTTGACGAAGGTCTTCTGGGCAGTTCCCATCACGATCGGAGAGGGGACGACGATGTGCGGCCAGAACTTGAAATAGACAGCAGGCACGACCGGAGGCGGCGGAAAGGACGCCGGGTGGATGTCCACGGGCGGCGCGATCACGTCCAGCATCTTCGCCATCGGAAATTGCATATCTCGTCTCCTTCACGCCCGGTCTGGCAGGACGCCGTCGCGGGCGGATTACTTCTTCTTGTCGTCGTCGTCCGAAGGCTCGCCCATCGGTAGATCGGCGATGTCGAATTCGACCTTGGTTCCTTCGGTCTTCTTCTTCGGCGACTTCTTCTTCGTCTTGCCCGCCTCTTTGTCGGCCTCGCGGCGGTACTGCTTCTCGATCTGTTCTGCTTCCGCCGCCGCGTCGAAGTCGACGTACGTGCCGTCGCGGTCGCGGTGTTCGCGGCGCAGACCACGATACTTGAGCTCGGCCTCTTCGCGCTCGAGCGCCTTCAAATCTTCGGCGGTGAGGAACTTCGTCTTACCTTCTTGCTTCTGCGCCTTGGCGCGAGCCGCCGCCATCTGAGCCGGCGTCATCTGGTTGACGGTGATCTCGATCTTCTTGCACTCTTTCATCCGGTCGACCCCCGGAAACTCGGTCGTGTGCCCCCGCCAGACCAGGATCACCCGGTTCTCGTCGGGCATCACGTACACCGTGTCGAGGATGCAGTCGATGTCTTTCGGGCCCTCGCCGAGGTCGAGCGTAACGAAGGGCACTTCGCCGGGTAGCTTGAAGGTCAGCGTCCCGAGCTTGGACATGTTGACCAGCGTCATCTCTTCGTCGCCCTGCAGGCTCGGAAAGGTCATCCCGATCGAGGCGCAGTTGAAGAAGCGCTTCTTGAGCACGGGAAACTCGGGGTTCTCGAAGAAGGCGCGCTCCTCTTCGCTGAACTTGTCCATCTCGATCTTCGTCAGGCAGAACTCGTACATCCGCTTCGACGTGTCCATCTCGTAGGGCGGGATACCCCCGAACGCCGCGCGGGGGAACCAGCTCGGTTTGAGGGCACCGAAACCGGCGGGCACCGGCGCGTCGAGCCAGTTTTCCATGTCGACGGGGATGCGTTCGGGGGTGATCGGATCGTTCGGATCCTCGATGTTCGGCAGCTCGAGCCCATCGATCGTCTCTTCACGGTTGCCCAGAGCGAACCCCTTGCCGATCTCGTTGCGCTGGTAGGGGATGCGGAAGACGCCCTCTTCGAGCTCCTCCTCGACCTCTTCCTGCTTCTTCTCGATCGGGCGCATGTAGGGCGCCGCCCACTCGAAGCCTTCGTACTTGTCGTCCTCGCCGATTTTGAGGAAGCGCGTCTGGCCGTCCTTGACGCCCTGATCCGGCTTCTCCCACTCGGATTCGGTGTCGACGGCGTGCTTCTCCTCCAGGAGGTAGTCGCGGATCATCTCGGCGCGGGTCTTCTTCTTCCCGACGATCTTGCCGTCTTCGCCGACCGTCTCGTCTTTGCCGAGGGGCGTCGAGTCGCCCTCTTTCATCCACTCCTTGCCCTCTTGGGTGTCGGTCTTCTGCTTGACGTCGTCCTCTTTCTCTTTGAGCTTCTGATGATACCGCCGCGCCTCCTCGACGTCCTTCTCCTCCTGGAGCTTGTTCAGGTCGAGGAACGCGGTCCCTTCCTTGCGATAGAAGTAGGCCTCTGGGTCGAACTGCTTCTTTTTCTCTTCGGCCTCTTTTTCTTCTTGCTCTTTCTGCTCTTTGGTGAGGATCTTCCCCTTCTTCATCGTCGGGGACTCGGGCGGCTTCGGCCACGCCTCGACCTCACCTTTCTTGAGCTTGTCGTTGAGCTCCTTGGCGTCCGGCTTCAGGACGTCGTCGTCTTTGAGCGGCTCGACCTTGGGCGGCGGCTCTTCGACGGGCTCTCCGCGCTTGCGCTTCTTCTCGTCCTCTTTTTCTTTCTCTTTGCGCTGGCGCTCTTTCTCTTTCTCCCACTTCTTGCGCTCTTTGGGGTCCTCGGGCGGCTGCTCCTCTTCTTCCTCTTCGGGATAGGGAGGGTAGTACTTGGACTTACCGCCGTACGCGAACTCGTAGCGCAGCGGGATCGAAACGAGCTTCTCCGGCTCGGAGATCTCGGGCAAGGGTGGTGGAGGCGGCGGCGGCGGCTCTTCGCCCTCTTTGAGGTCCTTGGGCGGAGGCGGCGGCGGCGGAGGAGGCACGTATGTGCAGACGCGCCGCCCGATGATATCGAGCTTCTTCTCGTAGCGGCCGAGACGAAAGGCGACCTGGAAGCGCTGGGTCGGAAACCCTTGTGGCGCGTAGGCCGTGCCGTTGATGACCACGTCGCAGCCGTCTTTATAGGGGACAAAGTCCTTGTCGAAGCGGATCGACCGGGAGGGATCGTTGCCGTAGAAGATGTCGCCCGCGAGGATCTCGTGCTGCTCGGACGACGGCTCGCACTGTCCCTGCATGTTGAGCTCGTAGCTCCGCTTGACGACGATCACCAGAATCTCTTGTCCCGTCTCGAGCAGGCGGTGCGGGAACATGTCTTTCTGGAATTCGGTGCCCTCTTTGGTCTTGTCCTCTTCCGACTTGGTCGGATCGTCCCCAAAGATGCTCGCGTGCTGGACCAGATCCAGCATTCTCGTGCCATGCTCTTCGAACATCGACTCGCTCTATCCTTCCCTGTCGCTCAGCCGGCGCACCAGACGGCCGAGCCCTTGCAAACGATCATCGCGCCTTGGATCGACGCGTTGCCGCCGGAGTAGATCTTCGCACCCTTCATCGCTTCCATCTGGAATACGGCGTCGCCGGTGAAGCTCGCCGATCCACTCGCCTCCATGCCGAACTGCACGGCGGCCATGTCGAAGAGGCCCGCGACCCACTGCAGCGAGCCCTGCACTTGCAGATCCTTGCCGCCCGCCGAGAGGTCCTTCGAGACCATGCCGTACATGATCTTCGTCGTTCCGACCTCGGCGGTGTACTTCTGCACCTGGACGCTGACGATCGCCGCTTTGACGTCGAGGGTGTTCGTCGGGTCGACGATGCGCACGGGGCTCGTGATGTACAGCGTCGAACCGACCTCGATCGTGTAGGTCGAGGAGATGTTCCAGTTCGCGTTGCTGCTGACGGTCATGTTGTAGGTCGCGCCGATCTCGTGGTTCGTGTTCTCGCTCGACTTCTTGTTGATCTCTTTGGCTTCGATATTGATCTTGCCCGCCTTGGCGTAGACGTTGATCTTGCCGTCGTCGGACTCGAAGAAGCAGTTGTCGGCATCCTTGTCGAGGGCGATGTGGTTCTTCAGCGGCCCGTCGTTGATCTGGATCGCCTCGGGCCCCGTCTCTTTCATGATGAACTGATGGCCGACGCGGGTCTGGATCCACTTGTTGTCGTTGCCGTCGGTCGGCGCGTCTTTCATCGGAAAGTCGATGCCGTTCCAGAGGCGGCCGATCACGTAGGGCAGCTTCCAGCTTCCGTGCTCGAAGCCGACGAGCACTTCGTCATCGATCTCGGGCACCCAGAGCTGGCCCCGCTCTTTTCCCGCGTAGAAGTAACGCACGCGGCACCAGTCGGTGGTGAAGTCCTCGTCGTCCGACTCGGCGTTGCGCAGCCAGGGAACCTTCAGCTTCACGCGCCCTTGCTTGTCCGGGTCTTTGTTGTCGATCACCCAACCGATGCAGACGCCGAGGAACTTCTGCTCGTGCTGGAATTTCGGGAGTAGACCTTTGTTCGTCTCGAAGCGATTATTCATGCTCGATCCGTTCGCGACGCTCGGTCGGCCCCGTCTGGGCCTGCGTCGCGGCCGAAATTAGTTCAATTGCACCATCGCGCCCTGCAGCGCGACCGGTCCGCTAGCGGTACACTCGACCATCGCGCCTTTGACGCTGGCCATCCCGTTGCCTGCCATCGCGACCTCACCGCCCTGGGCCTGGAGGATCACACCCTTGACGGCGAGCGTGCTCTGCGAGCCCATCGCGATCTGGCCGGCCTGAACCTGGAGCATCCCGTAGGTCCCGGACTCTTGACCGGCCTGTACCTGCATCACGTCGGTCTTGATCTGGGCCATCGCGATCTGCAGGTCCGCGGTCCCGCCGACCTTGACGTTGCTGTTGGTGTTCGAGCTGATCGTCAAGTTCGTGCACTCGACGGTCTTGGTCGGCACCTTGGTCTGCATCTTCGAGCCGACCTCGATCGTCCAGGTCGAAGAGATCTGGAACTTGGTCAAACTACCGGTATTCTTGACGTTGTAATCGGCGCCGATCTCGTGGTTCGTGTTCTCGGAGGACTTGATGTTGATCTCTTTGGCCTCGATATTGACCTGGTTGTTCTTGGCGTACATGTTGATGTTGCCGGTCTTGGCCTCGATCGTGATCTCGTCCTTGTCCGAATCGATCAGGATGTAGTTGTTCTTGCTCGAATCGATCAGCAAGATCCGCCCCTTCCCCGAGTCGTCGAAGACCAGACGGTGACCGCAGCGGGTCTCCCAGATCTTGTGGTCGTTGGCGTCGTAGTCGCCCTGCTCGAAGTCCTCTTTGTAGCCCGGCGGTACGTCGACGCCGTTGTAGAGCGACCCGATGATGTACGGGAAGCGGATATCGCCGTGACCGAAAGCGACGAGCACCTCGTCGTCGATCTCGGGGATGATGAAGCTACCGCGCTCGGTTCCGGCGTAGAACTGCACGAGGCGGCACCAGTCCGTCTCGAAGTCCTCTTGATCGTTGGCCGAGTCCTTCAGCCACGGCAGCTTGACCTTGACGCGCCCTAGTTTGTCCGGGTCTTTGTTGTCGGTGACGATCCCGATCACCACGCCGTTGATACGGCTGATCGTGCGGTCGAAAATCGCGTCGTCACTGAGATAGGTGGTCATCGGGCCTCCTGACTATGGGTTGAATACCGGACGGTACCCCGTGCAGAATTGGTTCAACGGCCACTTGTAAGCAAAGTTTGTGCCGATTGGAGTGCGGACGATCCGCACATTACCGAATATCTAACACGATGAGGGGCCTCTCACAAGAGTGATTGCGCCGAGACCCCCTGAGCGGGCGTTCTCACGAGGGGTCCAGCGACTCTCTGGGGTTTGGTGACCGGGGTCGACTGTCCCCCGACCCCACCCGCGCCGCGCTCTCGGATCGAGAATTCGGGGGCGATCGCGGTCGGCGCACCTTGAAACGAAAGCTCCTAGGCGGCTATACTAGCAGCGGAGCTCCAACGGTACGGGAAATGTGGCGATGTTCACGACACGACTGCTGATTTTCTTGGCTATCCTCGCACCGTTCGCGGCGTCGGCCGCACGGCTCGAGCCGGTTTCCGTGCTCGTCCTCGACCGCGAAAGCGAGCTCCCGTTGCTCGGCGCCCGCGTGCAACGCGTCGGGGAGTCGCGATTCGAAGAGAGTGGGCCCTTCGGCTGGGCGACGCTGGCGCTGGTCGGCGGGCGCCGCAACCGCATCGTCGTCACGCTGCCCGGCTATCAACGCCTGACGTTGACCCTCGTCGACCCGAAGACGATCCCGGGATATCTGGTCGCCGAGATGGTTCGCCATCAGCTTCAAGCGGGCGAGCGTTGGCGGCACCTGGGAGACCGAACGCTCTACAGCAGCTCGACGCTCCCTCGTCCGCGCACCTACGAGGTCCTGCCGACGATCGAGGTTCCCGCGACCGTCAAGGTCAAGCGCAGCTCCGACGGAGCGATCATCGAGCTCGATCTCGAAGAGTACATTCGGGGCGTCTTACCGAAAGAGATCGGAACGACGGCACCTCTCGAGGCGATCAAGGCGCAGGCGGTCGCCGCTCGCAGCTACGCGATCAACTACCTGAAATCCCACGCCTCGATCTGCGATACCGCGGCGTGCCAGGTCTGGGGCCCTACGCACTACGAGAAGACGGACCAGGCGGTGAACGAGACCCTCGGCCAGGTGGCGATTTACGACGGCAAGATCATCAACGCCGTCTTCTCGGCCCAGTGTGGTGGGCATACGATCGACGGCAATCAACCACAGAGCTCAAAATGCGGTGCTTGGAGCAGCACGCCATACCTCAAGGGCGTTCCCTGCTGGGAGAACAAGGGCTCCGAGTGCGGAGAGGTCTGCCACGTGACCAAGTTTCGGGACGGATATGGCTGTGCCGACCCGAATAATCCTGGCTCCAACCCGAACCCCGACCTCTGCTACGATATCTGGGGCCACCAACGGGGTCTCTGCCAGCGCGGTGCGATGTCGATGGCCCGATGCGGCAAGGACTACATCGAGATCGTCAAGCACTACTACACGGGCGTCGAGATCGCCAATCGACCACCCGTCGAGACCGACGACGCGCAGCTGGTCGCGGAAGAGCCGCCGAACGCGCCGGTCGCGCCTCTGACACCTTTTAGCGTCTCCTGGACGGTGAAGAACACGGGTGACACGACGTGGGATAAGACCAAGGGCTACACCTGGGCCTTCATCGAGGGGGAGAGCTTCGGCAAGCCCGGCTATTTCACCCTCAGCGACGGCGAAACGATCGTTCCCCAGGCGGAAAAGATCTGGACGGTCACGCTGATCGCCCCGCCAACGCCCGGTCAGTACCGCGGATACTGGCAGATGCGCCGTGGAGGCACGCCCTTTGGCGACAAGGTCTGGGTCGATCTCAACGTCGTCTCCGATGGCGGCGACTCGGACGTGATCGTCGGGCCCGGATCCGATTCGACCGTCCCCGACGACGACGGGACGGCGCCGACCGCGGATCTCCTCGCTGACACCACGAACGGGGTGGATACCAACGGCGGGTCGGGCTCGTCGTCGGGTTGCCGCACGACGATCGACGCGCGTCGTGCAGAGAGCCCGCTCGTCCCACTGATCGTGCTGCTGCTGGCTCTCGTCGCCCGCCGTTTGGGTCGCCCGTCCATCCCATCGCCTCGAGCCGACGCTGGCGATAGAGCGTGACCGCGAGACGCTCCGGCGTGCCTCGAACGTGCCTCGAACGATCGTCGACATCACGGGCTGACCCCATTTTGTCGCTCGATCGCCTGGATAATACCATTTATATCTATGATTGGTACGTGCTTGGGCGCGCGGCGATAGCGTAGAATTCCCTCAAATATCGAAGGCTCGCAGCAGTGCTACGGCAAAGTGACGGTCCGTGTCGCTTTTTGGGCGGACCAGCCCGGCCGGCATCGCGTATACTCGAAACGAAGGCAACCCACGTTCAAGGCCGTAGACCAACGACGCCGGCGAGACAATGAAGAAGCATCTCGAAACGCATCGCCATGATCTCCGCGCACCGCAGCTCCCTTCACAGCGGGGGGAGGATGAGCCCGGCGCGCGAGCGCGCGGGACGATCGATCGGTTGGAAGACTCGGATCGCGCGGGGCTTCGGGCGTCGGCGTCGTTATCGGCGGCGAATTGGCCCCTGATCCGCGACCTCGATCGACCTCCGACCGTCGACTCTCGGCGACCTCCGGAAGGGAGCCAGATACCTCCGAGCTCTCTGGCCCACTTCGGTCGTTCCGCCACGACCCGCGATTTTCAAGCTCTCGACAGCTGGTTCGGGCAACAGGTCGCCGAGCACCAAGCGGGGGGACTCGACGGAGCGGCAGATGGGGGAACCGACCGGAGCGGGGATCTCAACCCTGGCTACGAAGGCTCCGCGACGCTCGGGCTGACGCAGACGCTCGGGTCGACGACGGTCGCTCGGTCAACCAAGGGTGACACCAGCAGTCGGGCGGACGGCGGTCGGAGGATCCCTTCGAGCGACGACGCTGATCGGCGGACGACGCCCGTCCCGAACGAAAGCAAGCCGCTGGTCGCCTTTGGCGCCGACCTCGAGACGTCTTCTCCCGCAAGAACGCACGCGAACACGGCCGTAGGCGAGGCGCGTCGCGAATCCGTCGAGCGACCGTCGACCGAGGAGATCGCCAGCGCGCCCTTCGCGGGTGGCGCTGGGTCGTTGCCGTACCGCGCAGAGTTGGAGTCGGCCTTCGGCGCCGATCTCGGACACATCCCCGTCTATTCGGGCCCGGAGGCGTCGCGCGCCGCCGACGCTCTCGACGCCAACGCCTACGCGTTTGGTGGTGCTGTGGTACTGGGGAGCGGGGGTCAGGACAAGCGAACCGTCGCCGAAGAGGTGACCCACGTCCTTCAGAGTGAGCGCGGCGGAGGCGGCGAGACGGCGGCCGTCACCGATCCCCATGGCGCGGTCGAGGCGGAAGCCGCGACGGTCGCCGATTCGGTCGTTCAACGGGGACGCGTCGAGACCCCCAGCAGCGGATTGGGCGCGGGTACGGTAGCCCGCAGCTCGAAGTCGTCAGCCCGTCCTGCACCAACGCCGCAGAGCCAGCCCAACCAAGACGCCGAGCGGCCGACCCCATTGACCCAGACCGACAGCGATCCGTCGAAGTCCCCCAAGACGAAGGCGGGGGGCGAGCAGAAGGCGGGGGGCGAGCAGAAGGCGGGGGGCGAGCAGAAGGCGGGCGGCGAGCAGAAGGCGGGCGGCGAGCAGAAGGCGGGGGGCGACAAGAAATCGGGCGGCGCGCCGAAGAGGGGCGGCGAGCAGAAGGCGGGCGGCGACGAGCAGAAGGCGGGCGGCGAGCAGAAGGCGGGGGGCGAGCAGAAGGCGGGCGGCGACAAGAAATCGGGCGGTGGCGAGCAGAAGGCGGGGAGCAAACAGAAATCGGCTGGTGAGAAGAAACCCGCTGCTGGCGACATCGGCGCTGGCGGGACGCAGGCCGAGGGCGACCTCACTGGCGACGTTCCAGAACACGCTGCGGGAAAAGACGCGTCCTCGGGGGATCACAACGGCGTCGACGACAAGGGGTCGCCCAAGGGGCCGGGCAACGCTGACCCTGAGAAGACACCGAAAGGCAAATCCGGCGCTGCAGGGGCAGACAAGCAGAACGGGCCGACGAAGAGATCCGGTGAAGCGGCACCGGGCGCTGGAGACGAGAAGGCGCCAGAGGCACAAGGGGTCGAGCCGGGAGGCGCCTCCCAGAAGAAGAAGGCGCTCAAGCAAGGGCTCGCCCGAAACACGATCGCACGATCGACGACCGGTGGGACCGGGGGGACCGGTGGGACCGGGGGGACCGGAGGGACCGGAGGCAACAACGACGATCGAAAGTTGAAGACGGCTGCCGACGACGCGGTCCGAAAAGCCGAGAGCGCGATCCGCGAGGCGAAGACCGCCGAGAAGGCTGGCTCGATCGGCACCTTGATCGCCAGCGCGGTCGCGGCTTGTGGCGCCGTCAACGACGTCGACTACAAGCGCAAGGCTGGGAATCTCGAAAAACTGAAGGCCGACGCGGCAAAGGCAGCAACGGGGCTGGCGCAGGCCGAGGCGTTCTACTCGAGCGGCGACACGGCGTCGGCCGAGTCGGCTGGCAAGACCCTCAACGGGCTGGCGATCGACTTCGGCGCTCGAGACGTGGGAAGCAAGCTCAGCCGAGACGCGGAGATCGTCAAGAGCGCAAACGCCGCGCTCGAACAGACGGCCTTCAGCACGTCGCTTCGTCTCGATTTGGAGCGCGGTGAGTCGGACTGTCGCGGTCGATCCGAGGCGGTGTTCGCGGCGCTGGCTCAGAAGCTCGCACCGCGGGTCGAGCTGGTGCGACGCGCCGAGACCGCGGTCGATAGCTGGGGCCGCCTGAACGTGCAGCTCTCGATGGAGGATACGGATGAGGCCGTGGCGACGGCCGGCACCGCAGCGGGCGGGCTCGAGAGCGAGCTCTCGCAGCTACGCTCGACGTTCACCTCCGGTCTGCCCACCGAGACCGAGACCGGAGCGGTCACAGCCGCCGCCGAAAGCGCCAAGAGCGCCTTCAGCGATCAGAGCCAATTCCTCTCTGCCTCCGAGCCGAACGCCGAGCTCGGTAAGGGTGCCGTGGCTGGGTTCTCTGCGGCGTCCGCCGTGTTCAAGCGCCTGGCGTCGATCGGCGAGATCCTCAGTGGTCACATCGCCGCGGCGGAGAAGGCGCACGAGGTGGGCCAGATCAAATCCTACAGCGACGCACTGAAGGGACGCGTCGAGGGATCCAAGGGCGAGTGCAGTAGCCGCTTGGACCACGCCCTCTTCACCGCCCTCGAGATGCGGCTCGCCGACATGCTCGAGCTCTGTGGGACCGCCGAAACGACCCTCGCCGCGATCGCCACGATCCGCACCGATTGTGAAGCGGCGGAGAATGCCGAGGCGATTCAGGCCGTGTTGGCCCAGATCGAGCCGCAGCTCGAACCGCTCGGACTGCTCGACGCGGGATTCTCCGAAGACCCTCAGTTCAAGGCGGCGACGAGCGAGCTCGAGACCCAGATCAAGCCGGCCTGCGAAGCGGGCATTGGGGGATTGGAACAGAAGACGGTGTTCTACAGCGCGGCCGAGCTCGATCCTGCGGCGTACAGCGACGGATCCGCCAAGCTCAAACAGGCGGCGACCAAGCTGCTCAAGCTCGGCGAGATCGAGGCGCAACTGACGGCGGACCATGCGGTTCTGACGGTGGCAGACGGGCTGGCGAAGAACCGCACCTGGTCCGAGGCGTTGAGCAAAGAGATCGAGACGAGCCAGGCAGCGTTGCAAGGCTCACCTAACAGCGGCGAGATGATCTTCAAGTCTTTCGAGCCGAAGCTCGTCGAACGCTTCGAGCTGGCCAAGGTCGGCGACGAGGCGGCTCCGCAGGTGAAGCAGATCGTCGACGATGCAGCCAAAACCGAAAAGGACGGGCTCGAAGCGATTCGGGCGGGCTCCGAGCAGCAGTTGCCCGCGCTGGCCAAGCTCAAGGAGGGCTTCGACAACCCCGATTTCGCGGCTCACCACGAGAGACTGAGCCAATTCGTCGAGCAAATTCCGCGTGTGTTGATCGGCTTCGAGGCCGTCGACAGGTTCTATCAAGCGTCCCAATTTTCTTTTGCCACTACGGCCAAGAACGACGTCGAAGTGTCGTGGCCAGACACGGTCGATGGACTCTTCCCAGCCCTTCGGACCGCCGATCAGAAGAAGAAGGTTGCCGAGGATTATGTTCTCTGGGAAGCGGCGATGGGTGCACTGGAGAAGGCGCAGGCGATCTCGATCGATGCCCTCGCCGAAAGCCCGACGCTTTTCACCGAGTTGACGGCGACGATCCGGGGTCTCGAGATGTTCAGCGCCGGACAGCCCGAGATGGATCTCCTCGCGGGCGCGGCCAAGCAGAAGAAGGGGCAGCAGATTCGCGAGGCCTTCACAATCCCGAGTGACAAAGTCCTACCGGCGCAAGCGACCGATACGCTCGGCAATTACGAGAAGACCGTCGAGAAGCTCGGTCTCTACAAGGAGTTCGCCGAGGAGCTGGGCGGCCTGATCGGTCAATGGCAACACCGTCGCCAGACGCTGCAGAGCGAGTACGAACGCTTCCAGGCGGTCAAGCCGATCTGGGACGACGCGAGTGTCTCGATCAGCTCGGACACGACGATGGTGGCGCAGGCCGCGGGTTTGCTGGCCAAGGTCAAGGCGGAGGTCGAGACGGTCACGGCCTCCGAGGTGCTCGACGGCGCCGAGATGACCGACGTGCTCACCGTGATCGCCGAGAAAGAGGCGACTCTCAAATCGCGGGAGAAGACCGAGGAGAAGCCGAACACGGCCCAGGACCAGAAGACGCTGATCGGCAAGGCTCTCGAACCCGTCGGGACCGTGGTCGGGAAGGCGAAGGATGTCGTCGTCGATGGAGCGAAGGGCCTGTACAACAAGATTCGCGGCAAGAAACCGGAGGAGGGCAGCGCAGAGCCAAAAGCCGAGGAGAAGAAGCCCCACAGCGGGCCAACGGCGGACGCGCAACTCGCCGCGCTCGACAAGCGTGTGGCGCAGGCATACGATGCCGGCGACAAGGAAGGCGTCGCAGAGGAGCAGGACAAGTTGCGTACCCAGCTGGTGCAGGGCACGATGAACGCCGCGAACTTGAAGAATACGCGGGACAAGCAAAAAGACGCGCTCGGCGGCCAGCCGACGGCGAGTACCCTACCCGATACGGGCGAGGTGAAGAAGGCCGCCGAGGATGCGCGGCAGATCGACACCGGAGCCAAGGTCTGGAAGCCGAAAGCGAGTCAATGGCACGCGGAGATCGAAAAGACGTACGACGACATGGCCCAGGAGGTCACGTCGACGAGGGCGGGCTTTGCAGTGCGCGACAAGAGTGCGATCAAGCGCGATCTGCTCGCGATCGTGGCCAAGACCCAGCGACACTGCAGCGAGCTGAACGACGGATTCCTCAAATCGGCACGCGATACGATGACCGCCTGCCCAGATCGTGCGGCCCATTCGACGATGCACGCCGCCTACACCTCGGTCCTCGATATCTATATGAAGATCCAGTTCGTCGAGCACGAGACGAACGGCTTGGCCAAAGAGCTCGAGGGATTCGACACCAAGTTGTTCCCAGGCGGAAAG
>JAGQJP010000121.1 GCA_020430585.1 Myxococcales bacterium
CGGTCGTAGGGCGGTGAGCATGCTCGGTTCGAGGGCCTCTCCTCGTTCCACCGCGCGGGCGACGACCAGGCTGCGCCGAGCCGCCACGCGGTTCGAGCGCTCGCTGGCACTCGGCCCGATCGCTCCGTCGCCCAGCGCCGACTCGACGAGACGAATCCCTCGGACCAATCGCGCCATCTCGTCGGGCGCCGACGAGGCGCGGTGGTCCGGACCGGGGAGCGCTCGATCGAGGGTCAGGTGTTTCTCCACGATGCAGGCGCCGACGGCGACCGCCGCGAGGCTGACCTCGATCCCCTGCGTATGATCCGAGAAGCCGACCGGACGGCCGAAGCGCTGTGCGAGGCTCTGGATCGCGCGCAGGTTTGCCTCCGCCGGAGGTGCCGGGTAGCTGCTGACGCAGCGCAGGAGGGCAACCTCGCGGGCGCCGTGGTTCTCGAGCAGGGCGAGGGCTGCGGCGATCTCCTCTTCGGTCGCCATTCCCGTCGAGAGGATCAGCGGTTTGCCCTTGCCAGCGACGTGCGCGAGGAGACGGCGATTGGTCAGCTCTCCCGAGCCGAGCTTGAACGCCGGCACGCCGAGCGCCTCGAGGCGATCACAGGAGCCCTCGTCGAAAGGCGAGGAGAGAAAGCGGATCTCCAGCTGCCCACAGCGCTCGATCAGCGCGCGATGCGCCGCCTCGTCGAGCTCGAGGGCGCGCAACATTTCGAGCTGCGAGGGATAGTGGCCGACCGTCTGCTGCTGGTAGTCGGCGAGCGGTGTTCGTCCCGAGACGAGGCGCGCAGCTTCGAAGGTCTGGAACTTCACGGCGTCGGCGCCCGCCTCTTTCGCCGCCTCGCAGAGCGCCAGGGCGAGAGGGAGCTCACCATTGTGGTTGACGCCGGCCTCGGCGATGACGAAGCAGGGGTGGCCCGGCCCGACGGGGCGCCCGGCGATCTCGATCTGCGCGCTAGCGGTCATATGGCTCGATGGGCGGTGACGTTGGCTTCATTGAACACGAAAGACGACGTATTTGCAACTCGTTCGGCCCGTGTTACGCTGACGATGAGCGCCGTTGCGCGCTGACAGGAGGAGCGTCGACGATGAGCGAGAGGCGGGTGGTGGCCCTGATTCCTGCGCGTGGTGGCTCGAAAGGCGTGCCGCGCAAGAACGTGGCGATCGTCGGTGGCCGGCCGTTGATCGAGTGGACGATCGCGGCGGCGATCGAGGCCGCTTGCTGTTCTCGCCTGCTGGTTTCGACCGACGACGAGGAGATCGCCGCGGTCGCGAACAGCGCCGGAGCCGAGGTGCCCTACCTGCGGCCGGACGAGCTGGCGCGAGACGAGACGCCGACGATCGACGTGGTCCTCCACATGGCCAATTGGCTCGAGCAGAGCGGCATCGCCTTCGACTACCTGCTGCTCTTGCAGCCGACGTCACCGCTGCGCCGCGCCGATGACATCCGCGGCATCGTCGAGCTCGCCGAGCGCACGAACGCTGCGGCGCTAGCGAGCGTCTGCGCCGTCGAGCACCACCCGCTCTGGATGAGGACGATCGATGGCCAAGGCTTGCTGCACCGCTACCATGGGCCCGACGCGCCGATCCCGGTGCGGCGTCAGGATCTTCCACCTGTGTACGCCCTCAACGGCGCACTCTACCTTGTTCGCCGTGAGGTTCTCCTCGTCGAGCGCACGCTCTGCCCCGAGGAAGAGACGCGGGCCTACGTGATGCCCCGAGAGCGCTCGATCGACGTCGACGACGCCTACGATCTGACCCTCGTCGACCGTCTCCTCGCGGCCCAAGGCGGCGTCGGCGAGCGCTAAGCAACGGGAGTTATCGATTTCGTTGCGTTTTGGCCGCAGCTGGCCTATCCTGACGGCATGCGGCGTCGCGGTCATGCGGCGGCGCGAAGCTGAGGTGAGCACGTGAGCCGTCGACGAGTTCTCGCCGTGACGGGCATTCGATCCGAGTACTTTCACCTGCGGCCCGTGTTGCGCGCGCTGGTCGAGCACGGCGGCTTCGAGCTCGGCGTCTGCGCGATGGGGGCGCATCTGGCGCCGATCCACGACTTCAGCGTGCGCCAGATCGAGGCCGATGGCTTCGCGGTCGTCGAGCGCGTGGTGAGCCTCTTCGCCGACGACAGCCTCCTCGCTCGGACGAAGGGCATCGGGCTCCAGGTCCTCGGTCTCTCGCAGGCGGTGGCGCGCGAGCAGAGCGAGCTGATCCTCGTTCTCGGTGATCGCGAGGAGGCGCTGGTAGCCGCACTCGTCGGCTGCTACATGAACGTCCCCGTGGCCCATCTCGCGGGCGGCGATCGAACCCTCGGAAACATCGACGACAGCGTTCGCCACGCGGTGAGCAAGCTCGCGCACCTGCACTTCGCCTTCTCCGAGGAGAGCGCCCAGCGTCTGCTCGCGATGGGGGAAGAGGCGTGGCGCGTCGTCGTCTCGGGAGCGCCCGCGCTCGACGAAATCGCGGCGATCGGGCCGATCGACCCCGCCGAGCTCGGTCGACGGCTCGACTTTCCCGCCGAAGAGCCCTATTTCGTGCTGATTCAGCACGGCCAGAGCTCGGAGATCGAGCGCGCCGAGTCCCAGATCGAGCTGACCTTGGCGGCCCTCGCCGAGAGCGGGGCGCCGACGGCGGTGATCGCGCCGAATACCGACACCGGGAGCCGGGCGATCCTGGCGGCGATCGAAGCCTACGTCGCACGCTATCGGCAGATCCGCTCCTTCGCGATGCTCGAGCGCCCGCTCTTCATCAATCTCTTGCGGCACGCCCGGGCGCTGGTCGGCAATTCGAGCTGTGGATTGATCGAGGCGCCGTTTTTGGGCTTGCCGGCGATCAATCTCGGCAATCGGCAATCGAATCGTCTCCACGCGGAGAACGTGCTCTTCGTCCCCTTCGACCCCGACGCCCTGCGCGCTGCGCTCCAGGCGCTGCTCCACGACGCCGAGCTACGCGAGCGGCTCAGCGCCTGCGCTAGCCCCTATGGCGACGGAGGCGCCTGTCCGCGCATCGTCGAGCGGCTGGCGGCGATTCCCCTCGACCGCCGACTCCTCGACAAGGACTTCGTCGATCCCCCGCGCTGAGCGAGGCGCGTTCGCGGCCCCCGAGCGCGGGCGACCGTCGGGCTGCTCCTTCGCCTTCGTTCCCCGGTCCGCTCTCCAAGGCACCGTCGACAGGATGGGCTTCTCTTTCCCTCTCGGCGCCGCTACACTGAATCTCTGCGAACGATCTCGGAAAAGGAGTGGGGTGATGCGACGAGCGACAGGAATCGGCATTTGGCTTTTGGTGATCCTGCTCTTCGGCGTGCAGTGCGGTTCGTCGAGCAACGAGGCGCAGACGGGGGACGCGTCGAACGATACGGCGACCTCGGGCGACACGACGACGCCCGGCGGCGACACGACGACGCCCGACGGCGATACGAGCCCCTACCAGCCCGATCTCGCGTCAGGCCTCTACCTGCAGCCCGGTCACCCGAAGGTGCTGCTCAACGCCGAGGTCAAAGCGCGGCTACAGAAGAAGTTGAGCGACAAGACCAAGGACGCGCTGGCCTTCCAGCAGATCGTCGACACCAGCGTCGCCGGAGACCCGGTCTACAACTTCGACTGGTCGAACGCCGCGTTGCTCTATCAGCTCACGGGTGACGAGTCCTACTGCGAGGCGGCGATCACCGCCGTCGACGCGATCGTCAGCGACGCCGAGACGGCGATCGACAACGGTCAGGTCCCGGAGGTCGCGGGTGATAGCTACCTCTACGTCGGCGAGACCGTCGCCGAGATCATGCTGACCTACGACTGGTGTTACGACAAGCTGAGCACCGACCAACGCGAGCGCTGGTTCGCCTATTCGAACCAGGCGGTTTGGAACGTCTGGAACCACGAGCAGGCGAGCTGGGGTGGAACGCCGCATCCCTGGAGCGGTTGGTCGGTGGACAATCCATCGAACAACTACTACTACTCGTTCCTACGGGCGACGATGATCCTCGGCTTGGCGACCAAGGGCGAAAAGAGTGAGGCCGACACCTGGCTTTCGACGTTTCGCACCGAGAAGCTCGACAATCAGCTCTTCCCCACGTTCAAGAGCGACCTCATCGGCGGTGGCTCCCGCGAGGGAACGGGTTACGGGATTTCGATGCGTTCGCTCTATCAACTCTTCGCGATCTGGGAGGCCTCGACCAACGAGCGGCTCTACGACAAGACGCCACACGCGTACGACACCGCGTTCTACTTGATGCACGCGGTCTTGCCGACTCTCGACTACATCGCGCCGATCGGTGACCACGCCCGGGAATCGACGGGCAAGCTCTTCGACTATCACCGCGAGTTCATGCTGGTCTTGACCGGCTTTTTCGCCGATCAGCCTCTCGGCCATGTCGGCCAGCAGTGGCTCTCGCAGATCGCCGTCGCCGAGATGAGCCAACACTTCACCAAGGTCACCGAGTTTCTGTTCTTCGATCCGACGATCCCGACGCAGGCGCTGAGCA
>JAGQJP010000122.1 GCA_020430585.1 Myxococcales bacterium
CGTCGATGTGCACGAAGAAGCCTTCGGCGCCGAGCCTGTCGCGCGCGAAGTGCTCGACCATCTGGCGCGCCTTGGCGAGGCGCAAGAGCTCCTCGCGATCGATGCCGGCCGGATCGTAGAGCACGCCGCTGCCGTCGACGATCGCGATCGTCCGGTCCTTGGAGATGCGGATCTCGTTCCCGCCGAGGTCGCCATCGGGGCCACCCGTCTGGACCTTGGTCACGCTCGCCTCGTCGATTCCCAGCTTCTCGAGGATCCCGAGAACGTAGCGGTGGACGCTGTGCGTCGTCATCCCGTAGAGATCGTGGGGAATCCCGCCGAGGCTCGGCGGCTTGCCGGTGGTGAAGGACTTCCAGAAGCGGTATCCACGAGAGCGCCCGCGCAGGGCCGCCCACTCCATCAGATCGGCGGTTCCCTCGTCGGGCCCGAGGAAGAGCAGCTCCTCGCGGCCGTAGTGGTCGATCATCTCGCCGTTCGGCATCATCAGGTCGAGCAGGCCGTCGATGTATTTCTTGAAGCAGAGGTCGGCCTTGTCCTGATGGCGGATCGACAACAGAATCGTCCCTTTGGCGCCACCCTCTGGGATGTCCTTGTTCTTGTATTGCTGCGTCAGCGCGAGGTTGTAGTTCTCTTCGAAGATGAAGTTCCGGTTGTAGAGGTAGTCCTGGAGATTGTTCGAGCGCACGATTCGAATGCCGCCGCGGGCGACGTCGCGAAAGCGCACGTGATACGCACGAAACTCGCCGCCGAGGACCATGAAGATCCCGTGGGGCGCGGCGGGATACTCCACCGCCTCGAGGAACATCGGATCGAGTCGAAAGGCGAGGGAGGTCTTCGCCGTCTTGTAGAAGTTCGTCTTCAAGACGCAGCGGTTGAACATTCCGAAAAAGCTGAGAATGCTGCGATCGACCTCGTTCTGCACTTCGCGCCGAATCCGTCGCACGAGCTCGGGGTCCAGGGGTGCCTTGACGGGCGTCTCCGGCTCGTGGGCGTAACCACCAGGCTGGTGGCGTCGGGCGAAGTCGGCATAGAGCTGCTTGACGAACTGGGGATAGTCGGAGATCGTCTGGCGGATGCGCTCCTCGGTGAAGGTGTCCTTGACCAGGCGCGTCTTCAAGGTCGAGAGCACCCCGAGGAGCTGCGGATTCTCGCGCAGCGCTCCCGACAGTCGGCCGTATTCGTCGTTGTAGCCCGAGAGGAACTGATTCGAGAAGGTCAGCGCGGCGTAGGCGTACACCGCCTCCTGGGCGGCGAGTTGACCCTGCTCGAAGAGCGGGCTCAGCTCGGTCCGCGGCAGCACGTAGGCGCGGCTGATGTCGTCGCGCAACATCGCGAAAGACTCGTCGTCGACGAGGTGTCGGCTGATGTAAAAGATATAGATCCACGAACCGTCGGCGAGGGGCTCGACGAATTTTCGGTTGCTGTAGAGACCGTACGAGTCGATCACGTCGGAGACGGCGGAGAAGAACCCGAGGTTCGACGCCCCGTGCAGGGCGACCATGATCCGCACCTCGTCGCTGTCGCTCTTCTCGCTGGTCTTGATGTAGGGCCCGAACGTCCCGGTCGACTCGCAGAAGAACTCGTTGCACATCTCGAGCATCGCGGGCGTGGACCAGGTGATGAACTCGCGGCAGCCGAGTCGTTCGATCTCGGGGAGATCGTCATTCTGCGAGGCGTCGAACTGCGGGGTCGTGACGAAGTAGATCCGCAGGTGGAAGTTTCCACTCTTGCCCCGGGTGCGGTAGGATTGCAAGCGCGCCCGGGGATAGCGCCGCTCGATCCGCCGCTCCGTGTCGACGGCGGTCTTGTGATCGTCGAGAATGATGTACATCGCGCCCTCTTCGGTCTCCGAGACGAGGTGCACGTCGGTGCTCTCGCCTCCGCGGATCCGTCCGAGGATTTCGGCGGCCATGATCGACGCGAGGTGCCCCGCCATCCGATGGAGCGGCGTGGTCTTGTAGTAGTACTCGCCCATTCCGAGCACATTGACGAACCATTCGACGCTGACCTGGGCGTATTCGAGCGTGTAGTTTCCCAGCGCCGCGACCATGTTGCAGAGTGTCTCGACCTGCTCGGTGGTCAACGGCGCGTTCTTGGCGATCTCGGCGTAGGTCCTCATCCGTACCCTCCAAAGCTCTGCGCTACCACCCGGCGGTGCCGGGTCCGCGCGCCTTTTCGCTGCCCAACTGTAGTGAAAAAGTTCGCGATCGACAACGAAAATCCCATCAAAACGGCGAAACATCGGCATGTGCGATTGTCTGAGGGAGAAATTCGCGTATAATCATGTCGTAGGGGACAAGAGGACGCATGGTCAAACCACTCGACAAGCGGATCTCCCGACGGTTTCCGATCTCCGTCAGGGTTGCCTTCTTTCACTCGGGCGCCTGGGAATACGGATTCACGACCGATCTGTCGCGCACGGGCTTCTTCGTGAACACCGAGCACCCCTTCGAGGTCGGCACGCTGCAGATCTTTTCCTTCCCCGTCGTCGAGGCACCCCACCTGCGCCTGGCGATTCTGGGCAAGGTCGCCCGCGTCTCGTCGCGCCAGCGAGGCGCCCGCATCTCCGGGATGGGCGTGCGCTTCGTCGAGGCGGTCTCGACCGTCGGCTTCGCCAATCTCTATCGCTTCGTCACCCAACTCTGTCGCGCCCCCGTGCCCCAACCGCTGCCCGAGGAATTGGTCGGCGTGCGGACAAACACCGTGTTCGTCTACGATTTCGAAGCTCAGGAGTTCACCTCGATCGCCGACTCGCGGCTGCCCGAGCGCCGCGTACGGCCACGCGCCCTCTACCATCAACCGATCACCTACACGGTGGGCGCGAAGAATTTTCACGGCGAGATTCGCAACCTTTCACCCGATGGTATGTTCATTCAGACGATGGAGCTCTTGCCGATGCCCGACGACAAGGTGTTCATCGAGTTGACGGTCAGGGGCGACGAGCGCACGGTCTTCAAGCTGATCGGACGCCCCGCCTGGAGCCGCCCGGCGATCCCAGCGCTCTCTCTCGAATCGGGCTTCGGTCTGCACATCGAAACCGCCGCGGCCAGCGGCGAATATCCGTCGTTTCGGCACTTCGTCCGTGCCGTCGAGACCCACCGCAAATGACCAGCTGAGGAGCCCCGATGTCCCGCGCGTTTTCCTTCGTTCTCGTTGTCTCGTTGCTGTTCACCGCGCTCCCGGCGCGCGCCAGCTTCATGGCCGACAAGTACTTTCGCGACGGGCTCGCGCTGGCGCAGAAGCGGCAGTGGAAGGCGGCGGTCGAGAAGTTCGAGAGCGCCGTCCGTTTCCAGGCGGTGTTCCCGCAGGCGCACTACAACCTGGGTCACTGCTACCACAGGCTCAAACAACGCGAGCTGGCGATCAAGCACTATCGACTCGCGATCGCCCAGGACAAATCGTTGATCGAGGCGTACAACAACCTCGCTCTGCTCTATGAAGAGATGGGGAAAAAAAGCGAGGCCATCGCCCTCTACCAGACGGCGATCAAACAGTTGCCGAAACAGAGCGGCTTGCTCTGCTACAATCTCGGAAACCTCTACTTTCGACTCGGCAAGCTCGACGCCGCCGTCGGCGCATACAAAATGGCGGCGAAACAGGACCCGAAGGATCTCGATTCGCGCTTCAACCTCGGGATCGTGCTGGTCAAGTTGAAGAACAACGCCGAGGCGAGCAAGGTCTTTCGAACGATCGTGGCCAAAGAGCCGCGCCATGTCAGCGCGATGTTTCAGATCGGCCTGATCGATCAGCGCCAGGGCGATCACAAACAGGCGATCCTCTGGTTTCGAAAGATCATCGCGATCAATCCGAAGCTGATCAAGCCGATCATTCGACTCGCTTACTCGCTCAAGAAGAGCGGAGACCGCGCAGGCGAGACCAAAGCGCTCCAGCGCGCCTGTACCCTCGGATTCAAACCGGCCTGCAGCAAGTAGCGGCGCGTCTCAACGCTCAGCCAAGCGCAACCGACGCAGCGTGACGAGACCGCGATTCTCGAGACGGATCGACGAGACGAAGTTGTGTCGCCGCGGGAACTCGATTCGCGTGCGCCCGCCGATCCACAGACGCACGCGTCGTTCATCGAAGATCAAGCGCAGATCGAAGCGCGTCGCGTCGGAGCGCTCGACGCCCCGCCAGACGAGCGGTTTCACATCGCCGCGAGCGATCGCCACGCGTTTTGGGTCGACGCGCAGCAACCAGAGCGCCGGCGGATCGCGGTCGTAGACGCTGCCGAGGCGAACGATGAGATGACCGACGCCGAGGGCTCCCTCGAGCGAGAGCTCGAAGCGGCGTCGCGGAAGCAGGGGGCGCTCGATCGCCGAGGCGTCGCGGCCGACGAGCTGCCCGCGGAGAAAGTGCCACCCCCCCAAGATGGTGTTCTGCCAGGAGCAGGGCTCACCCTGCAACAGATCGAGCCGGCGAGGACGGCTTGCGAAGCGTCCGTCGATGAAGCGTCGAAAGGCGGAGACGTCGAGCCGTTGAAGCCCCCGCGGCGCCGCGAGAAGCCGTAGCTCGTCGGAGGGTCGGCGTTTCGCCGCTTCGCTGCGCTGGGCGAGATAGGCGACGAGCACCGCCGCGAGCGCATAGTAGCGCTCGGCGCGATCGCCGACGAACTCGCGACGCTTCGCGCTCAACAGGTCCGGGAGTGGTAGCCAGTCGTTGTAGCGCATCCCGCTGACGAGCTGGGCCAAACGGTCGAGGGGCAGAGCAGGGGACGGGCGCGAACGATCACGGCAGAGCCGCGCGGCGACGACCTCGGCCAGCCCCTCTTCGACCCAGCGCGGCAAGCCCCGGCCGCCGAGGGCGAGATGAACGAGCTCGTGGTAGAGCGTGCTCCAACTGTTCCCGTGGAGATAGCTCGTCCAGCGGTCGCCGCGCAC
>JAGQJP010000123.1 GCA_020430585.1 Myxococcales bacterium
AGCAGCACCAGCGCGCCTCCGACCATCAGCGCGAGCTTGCCCTCGTTGATCGCGTCCTGACCGAGCTGCGGGCCGACCTCGTTCTCCGAGACCTTGTAGACCGGCGCTTTGTAGGCGCCGTGGGTCAAGACGACGACCAGGTTCTGGGCGTCTTGCAAGACCTCCTGAGCGTTGACACCGCCCAGGTCGATGCGCACGCGCCCGCCGCCGATCTCTTCGCGAATCTGCGGGGCCGACTCGAGGTCGTCGTCGAGCATGATCGCCAACAGCCGCTTGACGTACTTGCGGGTCACGCGCTGGAAGGTGCGTCCACCGACGGAGTCGAGGTCCAACGAGACGTACGCCTTGTTGTCTTTGTCGTAGTAGACGTTCGCCTTGGTGACGTGCTTTCCGTCGAGCTGGATCTTGCTCAACAGATACCAGGTTCGATAGAAGACGGTGGTGACCTGATTCGTCTCGTTGCGGCGCTGGACCTTCTGCATCGCCAACATCCGGTCGCTCGGGATCACGGGGCGCTTGCCGGCGCGTTGATCGCTCATCCAGCGGATGAACCGCGCGAGCTCGACTTTGGAATCGCTGCGAATGTACGTATCCCCCGACTCCCGATCGCTCTCGACATAGCGCAACGAGCGCGAGCCCGTGGGGTAGAGCTTCTTGTATTGCGGCAGATAGGTCTCGCCGATCTTCTTGACGACGTCGAGCTTCTCTTCGACGATGCGGAACATCAAGCGGGCGGGGCGACCCATCTGCTCCTTGACCTGCTTCATCTGGGACTTCTTGAGGCCCGGAAGCTGAACGACGATGTTCGAGTCACCGCTCTGACGGACGTCGGGCTCGGCCAAGCCGAACCCTTCGGCGCGCTTGCGGATGATCTCGAGGGTCTGCTTGACCGCCTGCTTCTTGATCTCGGCGATCTTCGAGTCGAGGAGCTTGACCTCGACGATCGTGTTGGTCCCGGTCTCGTCGGTGCTCGAGACGCCAAAGTCGTTGATGTTCTTGTCTTTGAGCCATTGGTTGCCGAAGAGCTTGGCGTCGTCCTTGTTGGTGAAGATCAGCCGCAACTTCCCGCGAGAGAAGGGTCGCATCGGCTCGATCGTCAAGCGCGGGCGAAGCTTCGTGCGCTCGGCGTCGCTGATCTCGTCGATCCGCTTCTTGGTCCAGAGCTCGAGGAAGCGATCGGTGATCCCCTCCGAGTTCTTCACGCAATAGTCGAGGACCGCTTTCTTCCAATCGACGGTGTACTCGAGCTCGAGGCCACCCTTGATGTCCAAGCCGTAGCTGATCCGGCTCTTGAACATGTTGGTGTACCAGACGGGCAGCTGCTCTTCGAAAAACGAGGGCAGCACGTAGAGCAGGCAGAAGACGGCCATCGCTACCGTTCCGAAGCTCTTCCATTTGCTCGATTTCTTCATCGAATCACTCCAGTATTCCCTACGGTCGCTTCTTCTGTGGAGTTGTTAGGCGACTTTGCGTTGGACCGATTTGTTCGATTCGGCCGCGGGTACAGCGCCGCCTTGCAGGCTGGCGACTTGACTCTTGACCATCTTGACGCGCACACCTTGTGCGATCTCGACGGTCACCGTGTCCCCGTCGACGCCGGCGATCCGCCCAAAAATTCCCGAGTTGGTGACGACGTTGTCGCCCTTCTTGAGGCCCGAGATGAACGTCTCGTGCTGTTGCTGTTTCTTCTTCTGCGGCCGGATCAGCAGGAAGTAGAAGATCAGGATCATCGCGCCGAAAAAGAGAAACGTGGTCCAGATATTGCCCGACGCCGCGGGCGGCTTCTTGCCGTCATCCTTCTTCTCGGTCGTCGTCTTGGTGTCGGTCTTCTCGGTTGTGGTGGTATTGGTGCGCTGCTGCGCCAACTGATAAACATCGTAGAGAGAGAGTTTTGCGTTCACGAACCGAATCCTCCGCGGCAGATGTAGGACATTCGCTCGATACGACCGCGCGGGCAACCCATTCGAGCGACTCGATGATGAAGGCAGCCGCCGAGACGACCACCGAAAAATTTTCTAAGCAGGTCAAAGACTTTGAGCTTGCAGGCGCTTTGACCGCCTCGGAAATCAGTCATTCGTATCAGAACTCGATGGGTCGGTCAAGGAGTTTCGCCCGGCGATCGATCCGCCGAAGAGCCCATTCGAGTAAGCATTTCATCCATGTACCGCGCGTAACGAGCGTCGACGATCGCCTGGCGCGCCCCAGCGATCAGGTCCGCGTAAAACTGCAAGTTGTGTAATGTGTTCAGCACGACCGACAGCGGCTCGCCGCACGTGTACAAGTGGCGCAGATAGGCGCGAGTCACGTGACGACAGCCGTAGCAGCTGCACTCTTCGTCGAGCGGTCGATGATCGCTCCGATAGCGGGCCTGCTTGAGCACGACGACGCCGTCACGGGTAAAGAGCGAGCCGTTGCGCGCGTTACGCGTCGGCATCACGCAATCGAACATGTCGATCCCTGCGGCGATCGAGTGCAACAGATCCGCGGGTGTGCCGACTCCCATCAGGTAGCGCGGCTTTTCGGCGGGCAACAGTGGCGCCACCACCGCGGTCGTCTCGTACATCGCGGCGACGGGTTCGCCAACGCTCAGGCCGCCGATCGCGAAGCCATCGAAGTCCATCGACGTGAGGGTCGCCGCGTGCTGACGTCGCAGCTGCGGATCCGTTCCGCCCTGGACGATGCCGAACAACAGGTTCGCGCTCGTTCGCGCGGCGAGACAACGTGCGGCCCAGCGCGAGGTGCGATCCATCGCCAGCCGGAGCTCGTCGGTCGTCGCTGGCAGCTTCGGGCAGACGTCGAGGGCCATCATGATGCTCGAGCCGAGCCGCTCCTGAACGTCGATCGCGAGCTCTGGCGTGAAGCGAAAGCGCGTCCCATCGATGTGCGATTGAAACTCGACGTATTCGTCGTTGATCGTTCGCAACGCCTCGAGGCTGAAGATCTGGAACCCACCGCTGTCGGTCAGGATCGAACGCCGCCAGCCCATGAATCGATGCAACCCACCCGCTTCGCCGATCACCTCGCAGCCCGGACGGAGAAAGAGATGGTAGGTGTTGCCGAGGATGATCTCGAAGCCGATCTCTTCGAGCTGACTGGGGAGAATGCCCTTGACCGAGGCCCGCGTGCCGACGGGCATGAAGACCGGTGTCTGCACCGTCCCGTGCGCCGTGGTCAGCTCGCCGCGACGCGCCTGGCCGTCGCATCTGTGCAGTCTGAAGTGCATTCGTAGCGCGCTCCTCCAACGAGCGAAGGACATACGATCGATCAACCGCCGCCAAAGATCAAGCCTTTCAGCGGATCAACATCGCGTCGCCGTAGCTGAAGAAGCGGTACCCCGCGCGCACCGCCTCTTCGTAGGCAACACGTAGCCGCTCCCGCCCGATCAGGGCGGCAACCAAGAGCAAGAGGGTCGAGCGAGGGAGATGAAAGTTGGTGATCAACCGATCGACCGCCCGAAAGCGATAGCCAGGCTTGATGAACAACCGCGTGCGGCCGCTTCCCGCGCGAACCTCGCTCCCGTCGAACGCCGACTCGAGGGCGCGAACGACTGTCGTTCCGACGGCGAACACGGGTCGACCCTGCTGACGGGCGCGATTGACCCGCCACGCCGTCTCGTCCGGGATCGCGTAGCGCTCCTCGTGCATCACGTGGTTCTCGATCGTGTCGCGGATCGGCATGAAGGTCCCAGGACCGACGTGGAGCGTGACCGCGGCGCGTTCGACCCCGCGGCTCGAGAGATCGGCGAGCAACGGCTCGGTGAAGTGGAGGCCCGCTGTGGGCGCTGCGACGGCCCCTGGCTCGCGGGCGAACACGGTCTGATAGCGCTCGCGGTCAGAGGGCTCGCTGGGTCGAGCGATGTAGGGCGGTAGCGGGATCGCCCCGTGCGCCGAGAGCCACGAATCCAACGGCTCACGGCCAAAATCGAGGATCACCTCGCCCTCGCCGCGGCGTTCGAGCACCTGCGCCGACCGCGACCCGGGAAGGTCGATCCGCGCGCCCGCCCGCAGCGCCTTCGAAGCCCGCGCCATACAGAGCCAACGGCCCCCATCGAGCGGTTCGACGAGCAGGAGCTCTACAGCGCCGCCTGTCTCCTTGCGGCCGAGCAGCCGCGCTGGAATCACGCGCGTGTCGTTGACCACCAGCAACGCCGTCGATGGCAGAAGCTCGGGCAGCTCGGAGAATCGGTGATGGGCGATCGCACCGCTCGCCTCGTCGAGGAGCATCAGACGGCTCTGATCACGCCGATCGTTCGGGTATTGCGCGATCTGCTCTCGGGGTAGCTCGAAGTCGTACATCTCCAGCATCGGAACGCTCCTGCCCTGAAGGCCCGGGCAGATCTACCGCTAAAGAGCGCCTCTCGCAACCCAT
>JAGQJP010000124.1 GCA_020430585.1 Myxococcales bacterium
CGCTATCCCGGCAGTCAGATCTCGGTCGTCGCGCCCGAGTCCCACGCTCCACTCGTGCGGGAGCTCTCGTTCATCGAGCACGTCTATCCCGTGCCGGGCGATCTGGTGCGCTTCCTCACCTCCTCGCGGAGCTTCATCTGGCAGCTGCGGCGGCAGCAATTCGACCTGGCGGTGATCTCCGCCGAAGCCGACGATCCCGAGGAACAGATCGATCTCGAGTTTCTCGCCCTCGCATTTGGAGCGGCGAAGACGACGTATCTCTCACCCGAGTACGTCGAGGTCGCCGTTTCCTTCAAGCACGCGCTGCGCGGCTTCGTGCATCGGCACGAGACCTTGACCCGTGCCACCGAGCGGCTTCCTCGTGTGCTGCAGAACTACTTTCGGCGGGATCTATGAGCGAGATCGTCATCGTCGACTACGGAATGGGCAACCTGGGCAGCGTCGCCAACGCGCTGCGGCACATTGGCGTCGAGGCGGAGATCAGCGCGGACCCGCGGCGCGTCGAGTCGGCGACGGGCGTGATCGTCCCGGGCGTCGGCGCTTTCGGCGATTGCATGACGCGCCTGCGAGGGCAGGGGCTCGCCGCTCCGATCCGACGGGCGATCGACAGCGATCGACCAGTGCTCGGGATCTGCCTCGGCCTGCAGGTGCTCTTCGACGGCAGCGACGAGAGCCCCGACGTTTCGGGTCTCGGCGTCTTTTCGGGGCGCGTCGTCGGATTCCCGCCGCTCGATCGCGGAGGTCCGCGCAAGGTCCCGCACATGGGCTGGAACGCGATCGAAGAGCTCGCGCCACATCCGCTTCTGGCGGGGGTCGATGAGGGCTCGTACGTCTATTTCGTGCACTCCTACTTCGTGCGACCGAACGAGGCGATCGCCGCCGCCACGACGACCTACGGGCCGCGTTTCGTCTCGGCGGTCGCCCGGGGCAACCTCTTCGCTTGTCAGTTCCATCCAGAGAAGAGCCAGAGCGTCGGGCTGCGAATGCTGCGCAACTTCGTCGATCTCGTCCGGCGGAACGCGGCCGTCGAGGTCGCTCGATGAGCGATCGGCGCGCGCTGCGTCGGGAGGTTCCACGATGATCATCTTGCCGGCGATCGACATCCTCGACGGACGCGCCGTGCGGCTGGCCCAGGGGCGCCGCGATCAGGTCACCGATTACGGCGACCCACTCGAACGCGCGCGGCAGTTCGTCGAACAGGGGGCAGAGCGGCTCCACGTCGTCGACCTCGACGGCGCATTTGATGGCACGCCGCGCTCCCGCTCGGCGGTCGTCGCGATCGCCCGCGAGCTTCCGATCCCGGTGGAGATCGGCGGCGGGATTCGCGACGAGGCGACGGCGGCGGCCTACCTCGACGCCGGGCTCTCGTTCGTGATCCTCGGAACGCTGGCGGTGCGCGAGCCAGAGCTCGTCGAGCGCTTGAGCACTCGGTTTCCCGGCCGGATTATCGTCGGAATCGACGCCCGCGATGGCGAGGTGATGGTCGACGGCTGGGTGCGCGGCTCCGGGGTAAGCGCCACCGATCTCGCCCG
>JAGQJP010000125.1 GCA_020430585.1 Myxococcales bacterium
ATCTGTGTCGAGGTGACGACGGGCGGGATGCGCGTCACCGCTCCTTCGAGGGCGTTGCTGAGGAGCGTCGGGCCGTCGGCGTCGAGGGGGTAGAGCGTGCCGGCGCTGTCGATGACGGCGACGAGCTTCTCTGGCTCGGCGACGACGGCGGGCGAGACCAGCAGCCCCGCGGCGGCGGCGAATTGCCAGGCGGGACTGCCATCATCGTACACCGCGTGGAGCGTGCTGCCGCTGACGACGTAGATCACGCCATCGGTGTCGACCACAGGGCTGGTCGCGATCGGCTGGTCGGTGTGGTAGACCCAGGCGTAGCTACCCGGGCTCTTGTCCAGGGGCTTCAGATCGGTGCAGGCGAGCCCGGACCAGCTGCCCAACGCGAGCATCGACAGCGTCGCCCAGAGCAGGTCAATCGAACGAAAAATGCGCACCAAGGCTGACTCCTCCGGGATGAAGCTCTGGGGTCAAGCGCCAGCTCTGCTCTTCTGGTGGCCCTTTGTGGACGGCATACACGATGAAGAGGGCGACCGACGTCGCCAGCGAGAGCCCGCCCAGGGTGTAGAAGGCGATCGCGAGCTTCTTGTTGCGATCGGCGGTCGACGTCTTGTCGTTGTATGCCGAGAAGAAGACATAATCCCGCTGAATCGCGGGTGTCTGACTCTGCAATTTGTTCGCGTCCTTGATCGCGCTGTTGCGCAGGAACGAGAAGGCAGCGCCTGCGCCGATCAGACCCAGACCGGCGACTCCAGTGCCGATTGCGGCCCAGAGATAGCTCTTGTGCTTCTTCTTCGGTGGTGGCGTCGTGGCCAGGGGCGGGTTCTTCCGCGTCAGGGCCACGAAACGGTGCTCGAGCCGCTGCGGGCCGCGCCCTTCCCGTAGCTCGAGGGGTTGTACGTCAGATCGATAGCCGTCGAGTTGCAACGCCACCGTGTAGCGCCCGAGGGGCAAGCGAAGCTCGAAGGGCGTGACGCCAGAGCGACCACCGATCAAGACGCGGGCGCCGCTCGGCGTGCTCGTGATCACGAGGCGGCGCGTCATCTGTTTCGTGAGCGGGCGCAGCTTGTCGATGCGAGCGCGGATCGTCACCGCGTCGCTCGCCATGGGGTGCGCTTTCAGATAGGCGCGGTATGCCTTGACGGCCTCGCCGAAGCGATTCTGCAGCTCGTGGCAACGGCCGACCGAGGCGAGATGCTTGTTTCGCGAGGCCGTTCGCAGCGTCTGTTGCTCGAGCTGCTGACTGCGCAGTGGTTGCAGCAACGGACTGGCGGGAAATTTGACGCGAAGCGCCGCCAACGACTGGGTCAACCGATCACAGTCGCCGCTCTTGACCGCCGTCGAGACGGCCGTCTCGAGCTGCTCGCGCTGGCAGCGATTGCGACGCTGAAGCAAGCTCTGGCGGGCGCTCTTGTTCGGCGCGTACTCCAGGGCCCGCTCGAGTGTCGTCAACGCTTTGTCACAGCTCTGCCGGGCGACGAGGGAGCTGTACTTCTTGTACAACAGCGCGCGGCATTCGCCGATTCGCTTGCCGACCGTAGCCTTGATTCCCGGATCGGCGACCTGGCGACGAATCTTCCGATAGAGGCGGATCGCCAGCTCGCAGTTGCCGGAATTCCTCGCGGCCTTCGCTCGTGAAACCAGCTCACTCAGGCTCTGCGCGGTGCTTGGCAGAGTGAACGCCAGCACGAAGAGCGCTGCGGCCAGCGCCGAGGTGATACGGAGCATACGCAATACGCCTCATGATCAAAGGTCGAAGGTGATCTTAATCTCCAAACGCGTCGCTGGCAACCGATCGAAGGGAATCAGACGGCGGATCGGCTTGATCGCTTTTCCGGAAAGCTCGACCAGGTAAGGCTTTGCGCGCTGCACGAACGTTACGGCGACGCCCTTGTGTCCCTGGGTCGTTCCGATCGCTTTTCCGTCGATCGTCACCGTTATTCGATCGACCACCTCGACGCCCGTCGTCTTGTTTACGACGGGCGCGATCACGACGCGGCGCGAGACGACCGCAGGGGCGACATCCTTGGTATCCGGCGGAGGCGTCCGCTTTCGCGCGACGGGTTTGACCCGCTTGACCGTTGGCGCGCTCGCATCTTTCGGCGGCGGCGGAGTCTCACTGTCTCGCTGGCTCTCGCGACGCTCGCCTGGCAGAGGCTGCGTCGTCGCGCCGCTTCGCGTCCAGATGTACCACAACAGCCCCACGCCGACGAGCAAACCGACGAGGAAGAGTCCGACGAGCCGTCCTCGCGAGGCAGAGGCGGGAATTTCGGCGATCGAGGAGAGTGGCGCGTCGGAGATCGCGTATCGCGACGCGTCCGACGTTCCACGGGGCGAGGCCGCGGAGCGGCGGCCGGATCCATCCGCGGTTCCGCGGGGCGACGCCTCGGGGCCACGCGGCGGAGCATCGGCAGCCCCGTTCCGCATCGGTCCGCGGGTCGAGACGTCTCCGTACGGTGCGGTGCTCGGGGATGGCCGACGGCCGGACGGCGGGTTCGACGTCGACGCGCGAGAGCGCTCCGAGGGCTGCGCCGAGGCTACCGATCGCGGGCTCTCCGATGGCGCATCGAGATATAGTGTCTCCTGGGGCGCCGAAGGGTTGTCCGGATCGGGCAGGACCCTCGTACCCGAGGTCCGGGGACCGCTGGTCGATGGGCCGCTATCGCGACGCTCCCGCTCGAATTCCGCCCGCTCACGCTGCAACCGTTGTCGCTCTTGCTCGAGGGCGTTGCGTTCGTGCTCGAGCGCCGCGCGCGCCTCGGTCAGCTGGCGTAGCTCGGACGAGCTGACGAGGCCCGTCAAGTCGCCTGAGTTCAGCTGTGCCCCCGGATGCTGAGCCAGGTCGTCGAAGAAGAGGGCCATCGCTCGACGAAACTCGGCACCACTGCGGAAGCGCTGAGCGGGCTCGCGGGCGATCGCCCGCCCCAAGAATGCCGATGTGGCCGGGGGCAACCGCAGGTCCGCCAAACGGCTCATCGGATCGTATTGAGGGTCCACCTTCTGGGCCAGCATCTGGGCGGCGGACGCCCCGGTGAAGGGAGAACGCCCGGTGATCAGCTCGAACATGATCACCCCCAAAGCGTAGAGATCGGTCCAGGGGCCGATATTGCTGCGCGTAATCTGCTCGGGTGCCATGTACGCGGGGGTACCGATCAGCAGGCTGGTCTGATCGCCCTTGTCGAGGAACTTCGCCAAGCCGAAGTCGAGGACGCGCACGAACTGCGGCGATCCCTCGACCTCTTGGAGCATCACGTTCTCGGGCTTGACGTCGCGATGGACGATCTGGCGATTGTGCGCCGACTCCAGTGCGTTGAGGAGCTGCTCGCAGATCACCCGCACTTCGGCGGGCTCGAACACGGCACCGCGCAGGATCCGCTCGGAGATCTCGTCCTTGAGCGTGCACGCGCCGTCGACGAACTCCATCACCATGTACGGTCGCGACTCGAAGCTGCCGTACTTGAGGAGCCGCACGATGTTCGGGTGGTTGAGCTGCGCCAGGCTGCGCGCCTCGCTCTCGAACTTGGCGATGAGCGTCGCGCCGAGCTTGTCGTCGACGGGGTTCATCAGCTTGAGCGCCGCCTTCATCATCAGCGGAAGCTGGAGCGCGAGATAGACCCGTCCGAATCCGCCGCGTCCGAGCTCGCGCACGATGAGAAAATCGGCGATCACCATCCCGATCGACGCATCGCGAGCACGCTGGCTCTGATTGCGAATCAGGTTGTAGTACTCGAGGCCGATGCGGTGAAACCCCATGCGCTGGCAAAAATCGCCATCGCAGGCGGTTCCGACAGGCCCGGGCCTGTCACACCCGGGGCAGCAGCCTGTGGCATTCTCCAAAAATCCGTCCTCTCGGCGTCCGGTCGCATTCGAGCTGCGAGTATATCGCGTACCGTGGCCGCGAGGCAAAATCAAAGCGCGAAGCCGTCGTCTTGGAGCGACCGCCCACCAACGCGAGCCTCGGGGGCTCGCCGTCGAGCGAGGGACTCGCGCAAGAGAACCTGCGTCGTCCCCGGAGTGCGCGCAATTGCTGTTGATTGCCCTCGTCGGACAACGCCGGTCGACCAGCTCGTCTCAACTGGCCCGCAATTTGCTTTGTTTGCGCGTGCCTCTTCAGACGAGACGCATTGGAGCGAATACAATGATGGAACCGCAACATAAGCAGAAGCTCGATCAGGCCCAGAAGGCTGGGCGGACCGAAGCCTTCGACAAGAAGCACGATGACGTCGATCCCAAGACCGGTCAACCTCCGCAGCTCGGCGACATGAGCCGTGCCGAGCAGTTTGCGGCGATGAAAATGGAGGACCCGGCGCGCAAGCCCGACCACATGTTCGGCTCGATGGGCGGCAAAGAGGGTCCGATGGGTCGATTGCGCATGAGTGACAGCAAACGCTGGGGTTGACACGCGCTTGCTCCGACGTGAGGATGAAGCTGTCGCGGCCGACATTGCGCAGAAAACGCGGGCCCGTATCGCCTCCGAGCCGACTGCCGTGCTGTTTGAGATAGGCCCAGAGTCCGACCAGGTCGTCGTCGGGCCACTCGGCGAGAAAGCGTCCGAACCCGCCGTGCTCGCCGCTGACCTGTAGGACGAAGCGGGAGTTGGAGATCGTCGCGTCGATCGTCTGGGGATTGCACACGATGCGCGTGTCGTTGCGCAGGGCGTCGATCGGTGGCCCCGAAAGGGCGCAGAGCACCATCGCTGAAAGATAGCGGTCGTCGGGGGTCGCCCGCAGCTCGTCGGCGCTCTTCGCCGTGAGAAGGCGCTCGGCCAGCGCCTCTTCCCCTTTGCGGGCGCGCGCCCGCTCGTAGATCGTCTCGAACGAGCCCATCCTGCCGGTCGCTGGTGGCGTTGCGAACGCTCGGCCCAAATCGGTGGCGCCGGCTCACCGCCCACTCGAGCCGAGTCGGAAGACCAGAACCCGGCTCGTCCCTCCGAGGGCGGTCCAGCGCGCGATCTCCTTGGGGTGGACCCGCGCATAGAGTCTGGCGACGCGGTGGCGTACGATCAGGGTCGGGCAGTGGTACTGGGCGACGACGCGCTGTACGGCTGCCTTCGAGCGCAGGGCATGCTCGAGGGGGAGGACGACGCCGCGGCGGTCGAAGTGGACGAGCGCCAGATTCGGCGCCGACTCACCGACGACGGTGATGCAGGCATCACGAGGGACGCCGAGCTTGGCGAGTAAGAGGTCGCCGTTGCGCATCCAGGCGAGCTTCTTGACCGTGAAGGGATGATCGAGCCGCTCGTCGTGGACGCGCTGCCCATGATGGTAGAGCGAGAGCAGGACCATCGCGGCGATCAGCGCGACGACGATCGGTCGTGTCCGCCGCGATTCGAGGCGCGGATAGAGCGTCTCGAGCGCGGTCACGAACGCGAGCGCGAGCCAGGGATAGAGCGGCGCGATCGCGTAGTACTCATGGTTGATGAAACGCTTGGCGAACAGAAAGAAGAAGGCCACAGAGCCGAGCGCCGAGATCAGCAGAAAGACGAGGCGTGGTCGGTCGCGAGATGTCGGGTCGTCGAGCCAGACGATCGACGCGGGTACGAGCGCGGCAAACCAGATTCCGACTTGAAGCACCGTGAGATATTCGGGGACCCAGTTCGAGTAGAGGAAGCGCAGCACCAACTCGAGGTCGGCGAAGCTGGCGATTCGCGGGATCAGCGCATAGTTGAAGGCGCTGGTCCCGCGCGACGAGAGCCAGCGAAGCTCGAGGCCGTAGGCGACGAGGAGAGCGAGCGATGCCCCGATGACGAGCGCGGCGTCGATCCATTCGCGTCGCGTGGCCGATCGCCGCCGCTGGACGAGCGAGAGGCCGCCGACGATCCAGATGGTGAAGAGGTAGACCCCGGAAGAGGCCTTGATCAGCGTGGCGATCAGAGCCCAGGCCGAGCCTTTTGCGAGCGCGGCGCTCGGGCGCTCCCGATGGTGCTCGAAGAACTCGCTCAGCGCGACGAGAAGTAGCCCACAAGCGGCGGCGTCGTGGAGATAGGTCCCCGCAAAAAAGAGGAAGACGGGCGCGACGAAGACGAACAGGCCGGCAAGCGTGGCCCAGGCGGCGTCGCTCGTGCGCCGCAGCACGAAGCGGAAGAGCGCGACCATTCCGATCGCGCTGACGATCAGGGTGAAGAGGCGGTTCAGCGCGCTGATCGTCTCGCGTCCCGTGAGGAAGCCGAAGGCTGCGGCGAGGTAGCCGATTAGCGGAAGCTCTGATGGGGTAATGCCCTGCGGATTTCCCTGGATGTTGTGGATCATCGGAACGAAGAGGTTCATCCCGCGGTCGTAGAAGTTGAGCGTCACCGAGAAGCGGTCCGCCTGAGGCCAGGCCTGAATCCCCTGGGGCAGGGCGAACAGCATTTCGCGGAACGCCCAGGCTGAGATCGCCAATAGCAGCGCCCAGAAGAGTAGCGTCGAAATCGACTCGCGCCGTGGCGCCGGCGGTGGGGTCGTCATCACCGTTCGAAGAGCGCCCGCTGGCTCGCGCGCATCAGGTGGTCGTAGAGCTGAGGGGCGAGGCGCGAGACCCAGAACGCCGAGCGCGCGACCGACGACGGCAAAAGCAGGCGTTCGCGGTGACGGACGGCCTCGAGGATCTGCTGAGCCAGCTGGTCGGGCGTCGCCATCTCGCCGAGCGCCGTGCGCGACTGTCGCAGCTTGTCCCCGCTCTGGACGCCGCCGAGCGTCGGGTCGTGCGGCTCGCCACTCGCTCGTCGAGTGACGCGATCTCCGAATTGCGGGCTCGATTCGGCGGCTTTGCGACCGATCGCGGTGTCGACGAACGAAGGGCAGACGAGCAAGACGTCGACGCCGCTTCCGTGCAGCTCGTTGCGCAGGGTGTCGAAGAAGCCGTGGAGCGCATGCTTGCTAGCGCAGTAGCCGGTTCGACCGATCAGTGGTGCGATTCCAGCGACGCTCGAGATCGCGACGACCACACCCCGGCGCGAGACGATGCTCGGCAGCGCTGCGTGCGTGCAGTGCAGCGCGCCGAAGAAGTTCACCGCCATCACCTTGCGTACGGTCGCCGCGTCGGTGCGTTCGAGAAGGCTCAAGTGGGTGATCCCGGCGTTGTTGATCAGCACGTCGACCCCGCCGAAGCGCTCGACGACCGTCGCCATCGCCACCGCGGTGCGCTCTTCGTCGCAGATGTCGCAGGCTCGCGCGATGACGTCGACGCCGAGCGCGCTCAGGCCGGCCGCGGCGCTCTCGACCCCGGCCTCGTCGATGTCGAGCAACGCCACCTTGGCTCCCGCTCGGCCGAAGGTCGCGGCGAGGGCGCGTCCGATCCCACCCGCGGCTCCGGTGATCACCACGACCTTCCCGCGGGGATCGTAGCTTGGCGGCGGCGCGATTCGGGCCGAAGCGATCGCCGTGAGCGCCTCGGCGATCTCCAGCGCACCGGAAAAACGGGCGCGAGCGGCCTCGATCCAGTCCCTCACACTCACGGCGGGTCCTCCGTTGGTCTCGATGGCTGAAGCATAACATTTGCCAGGCGCCTGGCCAAGGCTCCTGGCGGAGGTCATTGGGCTCTTTTCGCAACAAAAACGACTGGCTGTACACGAAAGTCTTGCCCGGCCGCGGCGGTGGCGCTACACTCCCGCCCATGAAAAAGAACAAGCGCCACGTGCCGAGCACGTACGAAATCTGGTATGCCGACAACATCGAAGGCCGAGCCCTGCCGATCGTCGGCGTGATCCTGGCGATTCTCTTCGTCGTCGCGTATTTCTTCGGTTGGCTGCCCGAACGCTTCGCCGGCTTGATCATCGCCGCTGTCGTCGTCCTCGGCGGAGCAGGCGCTGCGGCGATCGCTCTTTTAGGGAAAGATCCGCCGAAGAATCTGCGCAACGCGGCGATCGCCGTCGTTCTCGTCGCGGGCATCGTCGCGGCGATCCCGATCTTCAGCACGCTCGTGCCCGGAAGCCCGGTGGCGCGCGGCGAGCTGTTGGCCCCCGGACAGTCTCTCGAGCTGCCCAAAGGGCTGAGTGGCCCGATCCGCATTTTTCTGCACGGGGAGTTGCAGGGTACGGGTCCGGCGAACGCCCGGATCACCTTCGATATCGGCTCATCCCGGGTGATCGGCAAGCTCTCGCGCACCGAACAGCGCTTCCGTACGGGCCGTCGCGGCACCGGAACGAGCCTGCAGGACCACACCAGCGAGTATCTCTCCGCCAGTGTACCCCCCGACGCCCACACGTTGGCGCTACGTGACGTGCACGGCGCGTTGATCGGCGGTGTCCACGTCGACGTTTACAGCGAGTTGGTCTCCTTCCGTACCGCCGTAGTGTTGGACGCGGTTTTCTTGCTCGCTGTCGCCTTCATCGCCGGAAAGCTCGGCGCCACGGGGTTCGCCGCGGGTTCAGTCGGTGTGGCGATGATCTTCGGTCTCTTGATCTACCGCTTGGCCACGCCCGACTCCGTCGTGCGGCCCGAGATCGGGGCGTTCGTGATCGCTCTGGTCGCCGGAATGCTCGTCGGAGGCTTGTTGACCTACCTCACACGACGCTTCGTCGGCCCACGCGGTCAGCAGACGCTGTCGACCGCTGAGGCGCGGTAGCGCATTTCCATCCGGAAAGGGCCTTCTCCGCGATCTCTGCGTCAATCGGCCTGGGGCTTCCGAACGTGCCGGCGGTGCTCGACCCGTCAGACTTCGAGGATCTCTTTCTCTTTCTTGGCGACGGAATCGTCGACGAGCTTGATGTGCTTGTCGGTCTCTTGCTGGACGCGGTCGAGGGTCTTGTGCATCAGGTCTTCGGGGAGGTTGTCGACGCCCTTGACCTGCTCGTTGGCGTCGCGACGGTGGTTGCGGATCGCGATCTTCGCCTCTTCGCCGAGCTTCTTGATCTGCTTGACGAGATCCTTGCGCCGCTCGCCGGAGAGCGCGGGGATCGGCAGCCGGATGATATTGCCGTCGTTGTTCGGCGTGATACCGATGTCACTCTGGATAATCGCCTTCTCGATCGCCGAGATCTGGTTCTTCTCCCAGGGCTTGATCGTGATCAGCCGTGGGTCGGCGACGGTCAGCGAGGCGACCTGGTTCAACGGGGAGGGGCTGCCGTAGTAGTCGACGCGGATTCCATCGAGCATCGTCAAATTCGCACGGCCGGTTCGCGTCCGCGAGAGCGACTTGTTGAGCACGCCCAAGACCTTCGAAAAATTGTCCTCGAGTACTTCGAGAATCAGATCAATCTCTTCCATCGCTTTCTCCTCTCGAGACGAGTGTACCGATCTCTTCTCCGCAGACGGCCCGCACGATGTTCCCGTAGTCGGCCAGCTTGAAGACCAGGATCGGCAGATTGTTGTCGCGGCAGAGTGAGATCGCCGTCGAGTCCATCACTTTCAGATTCTGCTGTAAGACCTCGATATAGCGCAAACTGTCGTAGCGCGTGGCATCGGGGTTCTTGATCGGGTCCGAGTCATAGACCCCATCGACTTTGGTCGCCTTGAAGATCACCTCGGCGCCGATCTCCATCGCGCGCAGCGCGGCGGCGGTGTCGGTGGTGAAGTAGGGATTGCCCGTGCCCGCGCCGAAGATCACGATCCGCTTCTTCTCGAGATGGCGAATCGCCCGTCGCCGAATGTA
>JAGQJP010000126.1 GCA_020430585.1 Myxococcales bacterium
CCGAATCTGCCGCTGCAGATCGTACTCGATGACCCACTTGAACCAGCGCAGCTGCAACGCGTCGAGCCAACTCTTCATGAATCCGAGGGTCCCTGACTCATCGGGGACCAATAGCTCTCCTGTCGGTGTCGGATCGAAGGTGACCCATCCCGGCCCGGGAAAGTAGACCTCGACCCAGGCGTGGGCGTCGTTTTGTCGGATCGCCATGTAGCGACCGAAGCGATTCCAGACGCCGCCGTAAAACCCCGTGACGACGCGGCTCGGCACGCCGATCTGGCGCAGCATCACCGCCATCGTCGTGGAGAAGAACTCGCAGTGCCCGTAGCGCTTGTTGAAGAGGAAATCGACGAGGGGCTGGCGAAAGTCGTGGCCCCCACGCAGAGAGTAGCGATAGTTGTACTTCAGGTGGCGCTCGATCGCGACGACGCGATCGTAGACGGTCTCCTTCCCCCTGACGATCGCCATCGCCAGCTGCCGGATTCGCCCATCCATATGCGGCAACGCGGTGTAGCGCGAGACGATCGTCCGCGGCAACACCCCCTTGGACTTTCGCAGCTCGGCGACGGAGGGCACGATCGTATCCGAGTAGGCGGTGTACGAGACGGCGACGGAATCGGGGGACTTGTAGAACAGATCACCAGAGCGATCACGCAATATTTTCGGCGCATTAGGGTCTCGCATCCCCTCGCGGAAGTCCCGTACGGCGACCCGCACGACCTTCGGCTCGCCGAAGACGACCTGCGACGAGAGGGGCTCTTGGTAGATCTGCACTCGGTGGTCGTACGACGTCCGCAGGCCAACCAGATATAGCGTCTCGCCCGAGCGGGTCACCGAGCGGGGCTGCCAGCGACGCCGCGTGCCCTTGACCCAGCCGCGTCCCGTGTAGGTGTCGAAGGACATCCCGCGCAGCCGCAGCCGTCGCGGCCCCTTTTCGTCGGGAAGCTCGACGCGCATCACGACCTGGTAGTTGTTGCGAATGCGGCCGAAGCTGCCGAGACGAACGTTATCCGAGAACCCGGCGACGCTCATCCCCGGTCGCTTCTTGCCGACGAAGAAGCCGAAACCGAGGCGGGGAAAGAGATAGAAGATTACCATCGAGCTGAGAAACGCGGCGATCGCCAGAACCGCCGTACCGACGAACAGGCGCCCGCGAAACAGGCGCCCCCGCGCGAGAAGCGCCTCCTCGTGGCGCAGGGCGATATCGGGGCCGTGGATGCGTTCGCTCTTCTCCCGCAAATCAGTGAGATCGTGCCGCAGGTGAAGAGAGAGCAGCGCCAGCGTCAAGACCACGATGTAAATCGGGAAGACGACAGCGTAGGAGAGGCCCGGGTTCAGCACGCCGGAGGCGATGAAGAGCAAGAAGCTCAACAGGTAGATCTGAAACGTGTCCTTCGCCGTCCGACGGTTGAAGAGCTTGCCGAGCAGGATGAAGCAGGTGAAGTTGATCGCCGCCAGGAGCCAATCGCCGCTGACGATGCCATCGATCACGAAGAGCGCCAGCACGCCCAGGACAATGCTGTTCCAGAGCCACGTCGGCTGTTCTCGCTCGCCGAAATTGGAGATCCAGCTGATCACGACACCGACGGCGAACAGGCCGATCACCAGCGCGCTGATATAGCCCGAGAGCGCGACCGCGACGAAGCTGATCAACGCCAGCGTGTACGTCGAGAGCTTATGGAACCGGGGGAAATCGATCGCGGCTCTCCTTTTGGCGCGTCAGGCCGTCGATGTGGCGACGCGGACACCGCCGGGTTGCGGCTCGACACGAATCGCCCGCATCCGCGGCTCGGGACCGGTCACCACCGGGGTATCGTCACCGCCACGGATCGCGAGATCGGCGAGGTGGCGGTAGATCTGGATCAACTGTCGGCGGCCGACAGCGGGTTGCAGCGCGGCGTCGAGCGTGTGCAAGCCGACCTGGAACCCCTGATTGACGAGCTTGCGAGCCAGCGACGCGGTGACCGAGATCGCCTGTTCGACGTCGGCCATCGAGAAGCTGGCGAACTCGTCGTAGAAGTTCCGCAACACCAGGACGACCTGGTTCGAGGTGTCGCGCTGGAACTCCCGGACCATCCGTGTGCCGCGCCTCGCGCTGACCTTCCAGTGGATCCGATTCGGCTCATCGCCTTGGCGGAACTCGCGCAGGCCGTAGTACTCGTCTCCTGGTCCGATGCGCTGGCGCTCGTTACGCCCGAGGCGGCGCGAGTCCATCGGAATCACCGGGCGCTTGACGGCGACGAGCTCGGGAAAGACGACGAACTCGAGACTCTCGTAGATGTTGCGGCTCTTCTTGAAGAAGGAGAACGGAAAGCGCGTCGAGATGCGGAAACCTTCGCTCGCGTAGCGCCCGCGATGGGGAAACTCGACGGTGTAGTACGTCGTGCGCTCCTCCAGTGGCGAAAGGTGCAGAAGGTAGCAGGGTGACGCGGGGATGTCGCGCGTGAACATCTCCTCGATCTCGATCGAGAACGACGAGAAGTAGCGTTTACGGTTGCGAACCGTGACCGCGACGAGCGCCCCTTGCTGCGCGTGCAGCTCGCGCGGGAACTGACGCTCGACCTCGACATGGCGCAGCGCGATCTCCGAGAGAATCCCGGAGATCATGATCAGCGAGAGGAGTAGCCCCAGGGTCAGATAGAGCAGGTTGTTTCCCGAATTGATCGCGCCGAAGCCGACGCCGAACGTGATCAAGAGGACGTACTTCCCCTCGCGCGTCAGCTTCAATTTGCGAGGGAAGAGCCGATTCGAGCGGCCGA
>JAGQJP010000008.1 GCA_020430585.1 Myxococcales bacterium
GACCGCTGGCGGCTCGACGATCAAGAACGCCCAACCCCTCGCGGTGGACTACGCCCACGGCTCGATCGCTCTGGCGCACAACGGGAACCTCGTCAACGCCCGGACGATCCGCGCTGAGCTCGAGGAGAGCGGTTCGATCTTCTATACGACCAACGACAGCGAGGTGATGCTGCACCTTCTCGCGCACTCGGGCGCCAAATCGCTGAGCGAGAGGATTGGCGACGTGATGAAGCGCGTTCAGGGGGCGTACTCGCTGGTGGCGATGACCGAGGATCAGCTGATCGCCGTGCGCGATCCCCACGGTTTTCGCCCGCTGGTTCTCGGCCGCCTCGGCGACGCCTGGGTGATCGGCTCGGAGACCTGCGCCCTCGACCTCGTCGCCGCCGACTATGTCCGCGACGTCGAGCCCGGCGAGGTGATCGTGATCGACACGAGCGGGTTCCAGAGCAGCTTCCCCGTCGAGAAGCAGCAGCACGCGCACTGCATCTTCGAACACATCTATTTCGCCCGCCCGGATAGCGTCGTCTTCGGCGAGAGCGTCTACGAGAAGCGCAAGCATCTCGGACGCCAGTTGGCGCGGGAGTTTCCGATCGAGGCGGACGTGGTTGTCCCCGTGCCCGACTCGGGGGTGCCCGCGGCCCTCGGCTACTCGCAGGAGTCCGGGATCCCCTACGAGATGGGGATGCTACGGAGCCACTACGTCGGGCGCACCTTCATCGAGCCGAAGCAGTCGATTCGACACTTTGGCGTCAAGCTCAAGCTCTCGGCGGTACCCCACGTGCTACAGGGGAGACGGGTCGTCGTCGTCGACGACTCGCTCGTGCGCGGCACGACGGCGCGGAAGATCATCTCGATGGTGCGCCAGGCCGGCGCGAGCGAAGTGCACCTGCGTCTCTCCTGCCCGCCGATCCGCTACAGCTGCTACTACGGCATCGACACGCCGACGCGAGAGGAGCTGATCGCCGCGACCCATTCCCTCGACGACGTGCGCGCCTTCATCGGCTGCGACACCCTCGGCTACCTCTCCCTCGAGGGGATGCTCGCCTCGGTGGCCCAACCGGCGGCCCACTGTACGGCCTGTTTTCGTGGGGACTACCTGGTTCCCCCCGTCGATACGGCGAACCGAAACCACCGTCCGCTGCGGATCCTCGACAGCGGCGACTCCTGAAGGTGTGAGATGACCTCATTGCCACTTCATCCCCTCGTCGTGCATCTGCCGATCGCCCTCGCCGTGTTGCTGCCGATCGTGGCGCTCGCGCTGGCGATCGCGATCGCCCGCGGCGCGATCGCCCGCCGCTGGTTTTGGGTCGTTCCGATCGGCCTGCTCCTCACCGCGGCTACCGGATATGCGGCGATGTCGACCGGGGAGTTGGACGAGGGCAAAGTCGGGCGCCTGATCGGTAAAAAATTGGTCCACGAGCACGAAGAGCGCGCCGAGCTATTCGTCTGGAGCGCCGTGGGCCTCGCTGTCGCCGCGTTCGCCGTTGCGTTCCTCGCGGCGCGTTCGTTCGGCGTGACGTTGATC
>JAGQJP010000127.1 GCA_020430585.1 Myxococcales bacterium
AGGCTGCGCGAGATGGCCTATCTCACGCCAGGCCTGACGATCGAGATCGACGACGAGAAAGAGGGCAAGCAGCGCTCCTTCCGCTTCGACGGCGGAATCCGCGATTTCGTCGAGGAGCTCTCGGCGAAGAAGACACCCCTGCACCCGAAGCCGATCTATTTCAAGGGCATGTCGAAAGAGATCGAGATCGAAGTCGCGATCCAGTACACCGACGCCTATACCGAGAAGCTCTTTTGCTTCACGAACAACATCCACAATCGCGACGGTGGGACGCACCTTTCGGGCTTCCGCACCGCGCTGACGCGCACGATCAACAATTACGCGAACGAGAAGGAGCTGCTCAAGCAGCTCAAGGCCAATCTCGCGGGCGAAGACGTGCGTGAGGGGCTTTTCGGCGTGCTATCGGTGAAGATGCACGACCCGAAGTTCAGCTCACAGACGAAAGACAAGCTCGTCAGCTCGGAAGTCAAGGGCGCGATGGAAACGCTCGTCGGCGAATACCTGATGGCGTTCCTCGAAGAGAATCCGCCCTTTGCCAAGCAGATCGTCTCCAAGTGTGTCGACGCCGCGCGAGCCCGCGAGGCGGCGCGCAAGGCGCGCGAGACGATTCGGCGCAAGGGCGTGCTCGATTCGACGACGTTGCCGGGCAAGCTCGCCGACTGCCAGGAGCGCGATCCGAGCCAGTCCGAGCTGTTCATCGTCGAGGGCGACAGCGCGGGCGGCTCGGCAAAACAGGGACGCAACCGACGGTTCCAGGCGATCCTGCCGCTGCGGGGCAAGATCCTCAACGTCGAGAAGGCGCGCTTCGACAAGATGATCGCGAGCCAGGAGATCTCGACGCTGATCACCGCGCTCGGTACGGGCATCGGCGAAGAGCTCTACGACGTCGCGCGGCTGCGGTACCATCGCATCATCATCATGACCGACGCCGACGTCGACGGCTCGCACATTCGCACGCTGCTGTTGACCTTCTTCTATCGGCAGATGCCCGAGATCATCGAGCGCGGCCACCTCTACATCGCGCAGCCGCCGCTCTACAAGGTGCGACGCGGTCGCAAGGACATCTATCTGTTGAACGAGGAGACGCTCGAGAGCTATCTCCTCGATAGCCAAGTCGAAATCACGACGTTGCGTCCCGAAGGGGGAGCCGTCGAGCTGACGGGGGCACGGCTCAAAGCGCTGTTGAAATCGATCGCCGACTACCAGCGCACCCTCGACCGGCTGAGCGCGACACGGGATCCGCGGATCATCGACGCCCTGCTGCAAGCGGGCGCGCCGGGGATCGAGATCCTCAGCGACTCGCGAGCGTTGGCGAGCCTCGGCGAGCGCGTCGTCGCCGCAGCCAAGGCGCGAGCCGACGAGCCGATCGATCCGCAGTACGAGTTGGTCGAAGATCCGGAGCACAACCGCTTCCGCTTGGTCTTCCGCACCCGCGTCGACGGGATCTCGAAAGTGACGGCGATCGACGCCGAGACGCTGAGCTCTCCGACGTTCCGCCGATTGTACACCCTCAACGACGAGATCTCTCGCGTCGGCTCGGCGCCGTTTTCTCTCGAAGCGAAGAACCAATTCGAGCAGGTCGACGATGTGCGGCTGGTGCTCGACCGCGTGTTGCAGTACGCGCGCAAGAACCTGACGATCCAGCGCTACAAGGGTCTCGGCGAGATGAACCCCTCGCAGCTGTGGGAGACCACGATGGAACCAGAGAACCGCACGTTGCTCAAAGTGACAATCGACGACGCCGTCGAAGCGGATGAAATTTTTACGATTCTGATGGGCGATCAGGTCGAGCCTCGGCGCGACTTCATCGTGCAGAATTCGTTGAACGTGCGCAACTTGGATATCTGACCGATGCCCGAACCACGATATGCCGCGCTGCTCGGGACGGGACGCTACCTTCCCGAGCGCGTCGTGACCAACGTAGACCTCGAAGAGATCCTCGATACCAGCGATCAGTGGATTCAAGAGCGCACTGGAATTCGCGAGCGGCGCTACGTCGCCGACGGGGAGAGCGGTGCGATGATGGCGACGGCCGCGGCGCGTCACGCCCTCGAGATGGCGCATCTGCGCCCCGACGACGTCGATCTGATCGTCCTGGCGACGTTGAGCCCCGACGTCTGTTTTCCCGGCAACGGCGTCTACATCGGCGCCGAGCTCGGCATCCCGGGCACGCCCTGCCTCGACATTCGTCAACAGTGCACGGGCTTCATATACGGGCTCTCGCTCGCCGAGGCCTATATTCGCTCGGGGCGCTACGACTACGTTTTGGTGATCGGCTCGGAGATCCACTCCTCGGGAATCGAGATGGCGCCGCGCGGACGCGATGTCTCGGTGCTCTTCGGAGATGGCGCGGGAGCGGCGCTGTTGGGGCCGACGACCGATGTGAATCGCGCCCTCCTCGGGACCTGGGTCCACTCCGACGGCCGCCACGCCGAAGAGCTCTGGACCGAAGGCCCTGCGTCCCGTAAGAACCCTCGCGTCGCGGCAGACGACGTGGCGAACGGCTCGGTGTTTCCGAAGATGAACGGCCAGAAGGTCTTCAAATTCGCCTGCCGTCACATGGTCGAAGCGGTTAAAGAGGCCGTCGACGCACAGGGTGTACAGATCGCCGATGTAGACTTCTTCGTCTTCCATCAGGCCAACATGAGAATCATCGACTTCGTTTTGAAGGCGTTGCGAATACCCGAATCGAAGACACACTGCAACATCGATCGCTACGGCAACACGACCGCTGCGTCGATTCCGATCGCCCTCGACGAGGCGGGGCGCGCCGCGATGATACCGCCTGGCGCGCTCGTCTGTCTGGCCGCCTTCGGTTCGGGTTTCACCTGGGGCTCTGCGCTGTTGCGCTGGCCGACGGGTGAAGGGGGAACGCAAACCGCAAACGAACAGGAAGGAGTGTAGCGTATGGCCTTGTCTCAACTTGGTGGAGAGAGCTATCTCGAAGCGGTCGAGCGTTTCTTCGGAGAGGTTCGCAAGAGCGGATTGATCCTCTCTCCGAAGGACACCGAGCTCGTGCTCGTTTGGGAGGAGCACGGCATGCCGCTAAAGGTGATCTTCCGCGGCATCCTGCGCGGGATCGAGACCTACCGCGCGTCGAACGGCCGGCGGCGCTCATTGCCGAGCACGCTCTCGTACTTCAAGAGCATCGTCGAAGATGAGTTCAGCCGGTATCGCTCGCGGAGTATGCCGGCCTATGACGAAGAGGACGAAAGCGATTTCGAATCGTATCGGCGGTCGCTGCTCAAGGCGCTGATCGACTCGCTGATCGAGGTCGGCCAGACCGAAAACGACCCGACCAAACGCGACGCCTACCGTTACGCCTACCGCAAGCTGAACCAGCTGCGCTCGCACATCGAGGCCGAAGAGCTGACGGGGACGGTGAACACGCCCGACTTCTACAGCTCCCTGTCGGGGATTCGGCGGGAGATGTTCAAGATGTACTTCGACCGTTTGCCGCGCACCGAGCAGGAGAAGCTGCACGACGACATGCGCGATGAGGTCGAGCAGATCAAGAAGACCTTCGGCCGTCAGGCGTCGAAGGAAAAGTGCCAGGCGCTCTTCGAGCAACACCTGGTGCGCCAGCACCAACTCTATCCGCTCAACTGGGTCTGAGCTCACGATGGAAGCCGGTTGTAGCCGCTGCGGGGGTAACGGATACGTCACCCTCGCACGCGTCGATAGCGCCGTCGCCGAGATCTGCGGCTGCAACGCCGTCTGTCGCCACTGTAACGGCGAAGGGTACGTGCACGTCGAGGACCAGCGCGGCTATGTCTTCGCCAAGAAGTGCCGCTGCCAAGCCCTCGTGACGCGGATCGAGCGCTTCAATCAAGCCCAACTGCCCTCGCTGTATCACGACAAGTTGCTCGAGTATTTCGAGCCCCTCGGCGGCAATCAGCGCGAGGTACGCTATCACGCTTTCAAATTTCGCAAAGAGTTCGCCGTCGGCGGGCGTGGAATCCTCTACTGGGGCGGGCCTGGCGTGGGTAAGACCCACCTGATGGCAGCGATGGTGCGCTATCTCACGCTCGAGCTCGGCATTCGCAGCCGATTCATCGACTTCTTTCACCTCGTCACCGATCTGCACCGCCAATGGAAGTCCGGCAAGTCGGGGGCGAGCTTGATCGAGCCAGTGATCGAGATCCCCGTGCTGGCGATCGACGAGCTCGGCAAGGGGCGCTCGTCGGATTGGACGCTCGATCTGTTGGACGAGATCATCTCCAAACGGTACAATCGCCGGCTGACGACGTTCTTCACGACGAACCTGACGGTCAAGACCGAGGGACGCTCGAACGTCGTTCCGCCGATGCCGGCCGAGAAGGCGGCGCTGACCGAATCGCTCGATGAGCGCGTCGGGCCGCGAATTCACAGTCGGATCCTCGAAATGTGCGAGGTAATCAATATCTACGGGCCGGACTATCGCATGCAGACCAATTCGGAGGGAGGAAGATGAAGAGCTTGTCCTTGGTCGGGTGGCTACCCGTCCTCGCTGTCGCCTTTGTGCTGGCGAGTTGCAACGATCCGAGACAACCGATCATGACCAAAGAGCAGAAAGCCAAAGTCGGCAAACACCTGCTCGCGAGCGCCAATCCGCAGCACAAGCTCGGAGCGCGATTCGACAACAAGCTCGAGCTCGTCGGCGTCGACCTCAGCTCGCAGCGCCTGAATGTCGGTCAGCGACTGCAGATCACCTACTATTGGAAGTGCCTCGGCAAGATCAACGGCGACTGGAAGATCTTCGTCCACTGGGACATGCGCGGGCGGATCGGAGACGACCACTACCCGATCGGTGGGCTCTTTCGCTTCAACCGTTGCCAGCCGGGCAAGATCGTGCGCGACATCCGTTCGATGGTGGCGAGTCGCCGGCTGGGTAACGGCGGAGTCTCGCGGGTCTACGTCGGCGTCTACAATCCGAAGATCCTCGATCCCAGCGGGCGGATGCGCCTGACCAATCCGCGGCCCGGCTGGACGCTCAACCGAGTGATCGCCGCGACGATCACCGTCGGGCGAGGAGTGACGCGGCC
>JAGQJP010000128.1 GCA_020430585.1 Myxococcales bacterium
TAGATTCAACCCGCGCACGACCTGCAATTCGAAGCCGTCGTCAGACGCGACCGTCCGCCCAATGGCGAGCAGGCGCCCTTCGTGGCCGCGAACCAAGAGCGCATCAGCCGCGCGGCCGCAGGTCTCCTCGGCGGTCAACGCTACGGGGTTTCCGTGGGCGAAGCGCAGGCTCGCCTCGGGCCCGAGCACGACCTCCTCGAGGTGCGCCAGGGCCTGTTCGAGGGTGAGGAACGCCGCCGACGGGTCCGCTCCCGCACACAACGCATCGAGAGCGATCGCCCCTTCGACCGAGAACGGACCGCAGCTCGTGCGCCGCAGCTGGCTCATCACCGCTCCGCAGCCCAGGCGCTGGCCGAGGTCGTGAACGAGGGTGCGAACGTAGGTGCCCTTCGAGCAGTGCACGAACAGCTGCGCGCGCGGGGTCTCCCAACCGACGAGCTCGAGGTGGAAGATCTCGACCGCCCGGGTCGAGCGCTCGAGCACGATCCCATCCCGCGCGTACTCGTAGAGCGGCTTTCCATCGCGCTTCAAGGCGCTGAACATCGGTGGAAGCTGCTCGATCGGGCCGCGGAAATTGTCGAGGGCGCTCCGCACCTCGGCTTCGCTCACCTCGACGGGGCCAGTGTCGACCAGGGCGCCGCTGATATCGAGGGTGTCGCTGGTCAACCCGAGCGTCAGCTCGACCTCGTACCGCTTGTCCGCGTCGAGCAGAAACTGGCTCGCCTTGGTCCCTTCGCCGAGGGCGATCGGCAACAGACCGCTCGCCAGGGGATCGAGGGTTCCGCAGTGGCCGGCCTTCTTCACCCGAAGCTGCCGCTTGACCTTGGCGACGACGCGCGCCGAGGTGGGTCCAACCGGTTTGTCCACGAGGAGAAGACCGTGCAACGACGCGTGATGTTCAACGGGCAATCGATTCACCACTGCCTCAAGCCTCGTCGCCATCGAGCTGGAGCCCGATCGCGCGGTAGATCTCATCCCGTGCGCGATCGAGGGGCCAATCGAGGGTACAGCCGGCGGCGTTTCGGTGGCCGCCGCCGGAAAAGTGGACGGCGATCGCCGCCGCGTCGACGTGCCCCCGCGAGCGAAAGCTCACTTTCCAGCGGTCGGTGTCAACTTCCTGAAAGAGAATCGCAAGTTGCACGCCACGAATCGATCGGGCGTAGTTGACGAGCCCGTCGAGCATCTCGGGCGTGGTCCCGGTCTCGTCGAATATTCGACGTGTCACCGAGAGCGAAGCGAAGCGTCCACAGGCCGAGAGGTCGAGCGTGCTCAGGACGCGCTGGATCAGTCGAATTCGTTCGACCGGCTGGTTCTCGTAAATCGCCGAGGAGACTCCCCATGGCTCGACGCCGATCTCGAGCAACTCGGCGGCGATACGCATCGCCTCTGGGCTCGTGTTCGAGTAGCGGAAGGAGCCCGTGTCCGTCAGCAGGCCGCAATACACCGCCTGGGCAAAGGGCAGCGTGACCTCGACGCGCAGTTCCGCGGCGAGCTCGTAGACCATCTGTGCGGTCGCCGCTTTGGCTGGGTCGACCCAATTGTAGCGGCCGAACTGCGTGTTCGTCGCATGGTGATCGATGTTGATCACCACCCCGCCGCGGGCGGTGGTTTCATCGATCAGCGGCACCCCGGGACGGCCGCTGTCGGCACAATCGAGGGCGATCACGCAGTCGAAGGCCTCGGCGATCGGCCATTCGTGGCGCAGCTCTCCGTCGTGGGCCAGCCAATCGAAGCTGTAGGGGACGCGATTGGTGCAGAAGAGCGTGCAGCTCTTGCCCAGCCCGCCAAGCAGGTAGCTCATCGAGAAGAGCGAGCCGATCGCGTCACCGTCGGGCTGCTCGTGCGTCACGACGAGCGGTGCCTGTGTCGCGTTGATCGCTGATATCAAGGGAGCGGGAATCGCGCTTCGACCGCGGCGTCTGGTCACGTCTCGTTCTCGTCGTCGGGAGTGGCGGGTTCGAGCTGACTCAGCAGCTCGTGGATCCGTCGGCTGTGCTCGAGGCCCTTATCGAAGCGAAACTGTAGCTCTGGCATGCGTCGAACCGAGAGGACCTCGCCGAGCTGGCGTCGGACGAAGCCGCAGGCACGGCTCAGGCCCTCGAGCGCCTCGTCGGGATTGGCGCTCTCGGGAAGCGAAAAGTAGATGCGCGCCAGCTGCATGTCGCCGCTGACCTCGACGCGCGTCAAGGTGACATCTTTGACCCGCGGGTCCGAGAGCGAGAACAACAACATCTCGCCCAGCTCTTCTTTGATCAACGACGCAAGTCGTTCGGGTCGCACACCGCGTTTTGCCACGTCTCTACCATTGGATCAGCTCGAACTGATCGTCGACGATCTCCGCCAGACAGAGCTCGTCGATGAAGTTCGCGATCTTTTGCATCTTCGAATCGACGAACGGTCGATCGTTGCCGACGCAGGCGTAGCCGAGCGTCGCCTGTGTATGGGTGTCGTGGCCACCGACTTCGGCGATCGTCACGTTGTACTGGTTGCGGACGCGCTGGATGATGCTCTTGACCACGCGCCGCTTGTCTTTGAGCGACTCGGATCCGCCGATCTCGAGTTGAACCGTGCCCACCCCGACGACCATCGTCTGCCCCGTCCGAATCTTGCGGGTTGTCGTTCCGCGTGGGTTCAATTGAGCGTCTGGCGAACGGCCTTCATCTCGTAACACTCGATGATGTCGCCCACCTTGATGTCGTTGTAGTTTTCCAAACTGATCCCGCACTCGTAGCCCTGCACGACCTCGCGCACGTCGTCTTTGAAGCGTCGCAACGAGCTGATGCCGCCCGTGTAGATCTGCACACTGTCACGCACGAGACGGGCCTTGGCGGATCGCAGAATCTTGCCCGAGCGCACGTTGCAGCCCGCGACCGTGCCCGCACGGGGTACCTGGAAGGTTTCGAGCACTTCGGCCCGCCCGAGGACGTCTTCTTCGTACGTCGGTTCGAGCATCCCCTCCATCGCCTTCTTCAAATCGTCGATCGCGTCGTAGATCACGCTGTAAAGCTTGATATCGACGCCCTCGCGTTCTGCCAGCGCCTTGGCTGACGGTTCGGGGCGAACGTTGAAGCCGACGACGATCGCATTCGAGGCGCTCGCGAGGTTGATGTCGGACTCGATGATCCCACCCACCGACTTGTGCAGCACTCTGACCTCGACCTCGGCGTGCTTGACCTTGAGGAAGGCGTCGCTGATCGCTTCGACCGAGCCCTGGACGTCGGCCTTGACGATCAAGTTGAGATCTTTGACCTGCCCCGATTGGACCTGGGCCATCAAGTCCTCGAAGGAGACCTTCGAGGTACGCGTCTTCGCCGCCATCTCGCGCTCGCGCTCTTTGCGGCCACGATAGTCGGTGATCACCTTGGCGTCGCGCTCGGTGGTTGCGATATCGATGTCGTTGCCCGCCTCGGGAACCCCGTTGAGGCCCCAGATCTCGACCGGCGTCGATGGGCCCGCCGACTCGAGGTCCTCGCCCCACTCGTTTATCATCGCTCGGACGCGTCCGTAGTAGATTCCGCTGACGAGGTACTCACCCTTGCGCAACGTACCATTCTGGACGAGGACCGTCGCGATCGGACCCTTGCCGCGGTCGAGGCGCGACTCGATCACCACGCCCTGCGCCGGAAGGTCGGGATCGGCCTGGAGCTCGAGGATTTCGGACTGGAGGGCGAGCATCTCGAGGAGGGTGTCGATCCCGTCGCCCGTCTTCGCCGAGACGTTGCAGAAGATCGTGTCGCCACCCCACTCTTCGGGGACCAGCCCGTGCTCGGTAAGACCTTGTCGCACGCGGTCGGCGTTCGCCTGGGGGCGGTCGATCTTGTTCACCGCGACGACGATCGGAACCCCAGCCGCCCGGGCGTGGTTGATCGCCTCGACGGTCTGCAGCATCACGCCGTCATCGGCGGCGACGACGAGCACGACGATGTCGGTCACCTTGGCCCCGCGGGCTCGCATCGCCGTGAACGCTTCGTGGCCCGGGGTGTCGAGGAAGACGACCTGACCGCGGTCGGTCTTGACCTTGTACGCGCCAATATGTTGAGTGATCCCACCGTGTTCCGACGCTGCTACCTGCGTCGAGCGGATTCGGTCGAGCAGCGAGGTCTTGCCGTGGTCGACGTGACCCATGATCGTGACGACGGGGGAGCGCCGCATTCCGCCGTCGGTCTCTCGGCCCGTTTTGGCGAGGTGATCGTCGAGCTCGAAGCCCACCGACTCGACGGTGAAGCCGAATTCGGCGGTGATCAGCTCCGCGGTCTCGAGGTCGAGGCGATCGGTGATCGTCACCATCGTCCCCATCTGCATCAGCTTGCCGGCCATCTCGCCAAATTTGACGCCCATCTGCTTGGCGAGATCGCCGACCATGATCGATTCGTCGATCTTGATCACGCGCTTCGCCGCTTTGGGCGTCGTCAGCTGCGTCTTCTCGATCTTGCGTGGCTTGGCTTTCTTGCGTTTGCCGCGCCCGCCGCGTCCGCCGATCTCGTCACCCTCGCGCACGAAGCGGCGCTGCGAGCTGTCGCGTCGTCGGTCGTAGACAACCTTCTTGCCGCGCACCCCCTTCTTCTTATCGTCGCGATCGTCCTTGATCTCGGGAACACGGCCATCGGTCGGTACCGCTGCCTTGGGTTTTGGCGGTTGCGTCAAGGTCGAGCTCGGCGTGATGCCCCGCGCCTCGAGCGTTGCCTGGCGCTGTTCGGGCGTGGCTACGAGCACGAGCTGAGAGGTCGGCTCTTCGCGGCGCCGCGGCCCTCGCGAAGGTCGGGTCGTCGTCGTCGGAACCTGGGTCGGAGACGGCGTGCTCGTCGGCGCGCCCTCTACTCGCTCTTCGGCGACAGCGGTCGGCTGGGCATCACCCACGGCTTCCGCGCTAACGGGCTCGGCGTCGGTCGAGGGGCCTTCGTCCTGGGCCGCCTGGCTGATCGGCGCCGTGTCGGCGCCCGCAGCGTTCGACTCGCTCGCGTCGGCCGAGCCGTCGTCGTCACCACCCTCCGCCGCTGTCGCACGGCGGGAGCGCCGCCGAATGACCGTCGGCTTGATGCGCTTTTCGATCACGTCTCCCACGGGGTTGCTGCTCACCGAGGTGCGAATTTTCGCCGCCTCTTCCGGAGTCAACATCGTCATGTGGCTGCTGGCGATGATGCCGAGCTCGCCAATCCGCGAGAGGAGTGTTTTGGTTTCGATTCCGAGCTCTTTAGCGAGTTCGTAGACCCTGACGTTGCTCATCGACTACCCTGTTGCTTGCCATCCGACCCGCCTTCTGGCGGGCAGCGTTTTCCGTGTATTACACCTAATGTTCACCCAATGCAACGATTGCCTCGATCGACGACCGCAATTCATCGACGACACGGACGTCGAGAATCGCCAATCGCAGCTCGGGACGCGCCGGGCCGTCCACGGCGAGCGCGACCTGGGGCATCCGAATCCACTCGACCCCGAATCGGGCGGAGCGTCGGCGCAGACGCTCGCTGCGCTGACTCGGGCTCGATTCACTGTCGAAGACCGACGGGGCCTCGTCCGAAGAGGCGATCGCGTCGTGGATCGCTTCGTAGCCCGAGACGGCTGCCCCCCGGCGGAGCGCAATCCGAAGCGAGCGATCGAGGCGTTGCACCAGCGCGTTCAGAACGATCTGCCGCAGCCCGTCGAAACGCAACGCGGGCTCGGCCCGCAACCTCGGATTCCTCAGTGCCCGGCGTAAACACCGGGTGAGGGGGCATACATAGATCCCCCGCCCGCGAAAGGTCGAACCGTCAGCGGGACGGAGGTGTCCATTCGCGGGGATTAACCGGACCAGAGAGGTCCGCTGAAAACGTTGTCGACAACCCAAGCAGGTGCGAATCTTCGTTGAAGATTCATGACTGCTCGACCTGGGCTGCGTTCTGCGCGGTGACTTTTTCGTCTTCGTCGCCTTCTTGCTCTTCGTCGCCGCCATCCTCGACGGGCGACTCGGTAGCGGGTTCTTCTGCTTCTTCTTCGTCGTCATCCTCTGGCTCGGCGGCCAGCTCACCTGCGTCGATGCGACGCGCGAGCTCTCGGATTTCGGCGACCATACCAGCGTTGACGCCGGGAAGATTCAAGAAATCGGTGTCGTCGGCGTTCAGGATGTTCGCCGCCGAGTGATACCCCAATTTGAAGAGGTACTCGATGTTCGACTCGTCCATGTTGGCGATCGTCATCAAGTGGCGCTTCAGCTGGTCTTTCATCGTCTGGATCTTGGACTCCGAGTTGACCTCGATCTTCCAGCCGACCAGCTGGCTCGCCAGCCGCACGTTCTGTCCGCGGCGACCGATCGCGAGCGAGAGCTGCTCGTCGGGCACAATCAACTCGATCGTATTGGACGCCTCGTCGATCAGCACGCGCGAGACTTCAGCGGGAGCGATCGCGTTGCAGACGAAGCGAGCCGAGTCGGGGCTGTAGGGCACGATATCGATCTTTTCGCCGCGCAGCTCTTGAACGACGGCCTGGACGCGTGAGCCCTTCATCCCGACACAGGCGCCCACCGGATCGACATCGGAGTCGCGGCTCGTGACGGCGATCTTCGTGCGCTCTCCCGCTTCCCGGGCGACGCTCATGATCTTGACGATCCCCTCGTAGATCTCGGGAACCTCCATCTCGAAGAGCTTGACGACGAAACCGGGGTCGGTGCGAGACAAGATGATCTGCGGTCCACGTGAGACGCGCTGGACCTCGGTGACGAAGGCTTGTACGCGGTCACCCGCGCGATAGGACTCGCGGGGAATCTGATCCGAGCGGCGCAGAATCGCTTCGGCGCGACCGAGGTCGACGACGATATCACCGCGCTCGAAGCGACGGGCGATGCCCGTGACGATCTCGCCCTGACGGTCTTTGTATTCGCGATAGACCAGCTCGCGCTCGGCCTCCCGGACGCGCTGGATGATCACCTGCTTGGCGGTTTGCGCTGCGATCCGACCAAAGGTCTTGCGATGCGTCTGAATATTCAGCAGGTCGCCGTACTTCTGGTCTTCGGCCCGCGCCTTGTCGCCATCTTCTTCGCGGTAGAAGATCTGAAAACCGAGCTCATCGCCGACCTCGACACCCGGGTCGATCGTCCGCGCCAGCTCGATCGGGATCTCTGTCGCTTCGTTCTCGATCTCTTCGGCGACAGACATGTATTGGAACAGCTCGACCTGGCCGATCTCTTCGTTGTACTGCGCCTCGAGCTCGCGGTCGTGTCCGAAGACCTTCTTCGCCGCGGTCAAGATCGCCGCCTCGACGGCCTCGATCAAGATCCGGCGGTCGATGCTCTTCTCTTTGGCGATCTGGTCGATCACAGTCGTCAGGTTCACCAGCATTTCACTCATGGGCCATCACTCGAACTCGTAGACCAGATTCGCCTTCTCGATCGCCGAGAGGGGAATCTGGAAGGGTTGTCCATCGACGTCAACTTCGATGGTCTCGTCGCCCACCGCGTTGAGCGTCCCGCGAAAACGGCGTCTGCCGTCGAGCGGGTCACGCGTGAGCACCTTGATCGTTTGCTTCAGCGCGCTCCGAAAGTGGCTGACTGTGCGCAGAGGCCGGTTGAGCCCCGGACTCGACACTTCGAGGCGGTACGCGTGCTTGATCGGGTCTTCCACGTCCAGCACGTCACCGAGGTACCGGCTGATCGCGACGCAGTCGTCGATCGAAACGCCGCCTTCGCGGTCGGCGTAGACGCAGACGACCAAGCTGCCCGGGCCGCCTTTCAGTTCGAGCTCGACCAACTCGTAGCCGAGATCCGCCAGGCTGCGCTCGAAAAAGGGCAACAGCCTCTCGTACAAATCGAACCGAGCGACCATCTGCGAGTCTTCACTCCCAGTAAGGTCCAACAAAAAAGGCGGGCTTAATTTGTCCCACCTCAAGCAGACCACAAATTCGAAGGTGAGCAATTAGCATACCCATATTTTGATTGCAAGGAAAAACTCCCCGGGCGGACTGTTGAAACTTCTTGAAGGTTCGGTACAATAGGGGCAATCAAATCGCATCCCGCCGAGGAAGCTTTCTGTGATCAAAGGCGACAAACTGATACTGCGGGCCGTGGAAAACGAAGACATCGAGCTGCTCTGGAAGTGGGCCAACGATCCCGAGACGATGTTGTTCTACGACAGCGTGTTTCCTCGCTCCTTCGAAGAGATCTCCGAAGAGGCCAAGCGCTGGATCGAACGCGTCGATCGCACCGCCGCTGGGTTCATGGTGCAGCTCTACGACGGGGCGTCGATCGGTTTCATCAGCCTCCACGCGCTGGAGTGGAAGAACCGCTGCGGTTCCCTCTTCATCAACCTCGGCGAGAAAGAGTTTCGCCGCAAGGGCTACGGCGCAGAGGCGATCAATCTGCTCACCGACCACGCCTTCCAGAACCTCAACCTCCACCGCGTGCAGGTCGAGGTCTCGGGCTACAATCTCGGGGCGATCAATCTCTTCAAGCGCTGTGGCTTCAACGTCGAAGGCGAGCTGCGGGAGAAGGTCTTCATGTTCGGTCGTTACCACAATGTCGTGCTGATGAGCCTTTTGGCCCGTGAGAAGATGCTGTAGGCCCGCGAAGTACGGCCGTAGCAACTCCAGACGACGCCCTGAGCTCGATGCTCAGCGCGTGATGTGCAGCTGGAGCCGGTCTTTCTTGCGCAGCCCGATCACCGCGAAGGTCGTGCCCACCGCGGCGACGCCGCCAACGATGACCCAGAACCACCACTGTTTGTAAAACGGCGGACGAATCGTCTTGGCGACCTTTGGCGACCCGGAGCGCGTCTTGGTCAACAGCTGCCCCAGCGCGTGCTTGATCTGCGTCGCCGTCGTCGGAGCCTCTTCGGACAATCCGGCGACGACGAGCGGCTTGCCTTCGAACCCCTTCAGGGCGACGTCGAAGAGGCGCAGCTCGAGGTCCCAACTCTTGGCGGCTTTCCCCTTGGTTACCCGGGCGACGACGAGTAGCTCGGCCTTCGCCTCCACGCCGAGCCGCGCGAGGGCATCTTTGGTCGGGTCGATCGCGGCGCTGGCCAGGGCGCGCTTGAGCGTGACGAAGGCGATCTGGTCGTCGCGCTTCCCTGAGGAGAGCTCTTTGACCACGGCAGGCAGGTCCGCCCCCGCGAGCAACTCGCGATATTGCGCGTTGCGGTTGATCCGAATCCCTTCGGTGGCGAGCAGGGCGGCTTCTAGCTTGTCGTAGATCGCCTTGACGTGGGGCGGTCGTCCGAAGATCGCGACACGAGGTGCCTTGGTCGCCGCCGAAACGGGCGCCAGGATCGAGGCCAAGAGGACGATCGCGATGGAATAACTCAGCCTCGCGTGCTGTTGTGCCAATCCCATTGTATTCTCACTTCTGCGTTGCTCCGCTTGCGGCTGGCGGCAACGGTACCATAACAAGACGGCTGAAAACAATGGCCCGAACGCGAATTTGATTGTGAAACGCCATCTGCATCGAGTAGCATTCATCTTTTCCAGGTTGGGGTGTGCCTCCTATGCAAAGAGCCTCGGTCGGTCGTGTCGTTCTAAATTGGGTCTTTCTCGCGGTTGGAGTCGCGGCATTACTGATTTCCATTCGCTTCCTGACGCATCAGTCGAAGAAGGGCGCGAAGAAGAAACGCGCTGGCGGCTTTTCCTTCGTCGTCGTCACGGCGAAAGCGACTCGAGGTAACATCGTGCGCTCGTTGACCGTATCGGGAGACGTCGCGCCGTATCGTTCGTTCACCCTGCGCAGCGAAATCGACGCGGCGATCAAGACCGTCAAGTTTCGAGCCGGTCAGGTCGTGAAGAAGGGCGATCTGCTCTTGACCTTCGATCGCAGCGACCTCGATCTCGCCGTGCGCCACAAGCAGGCGCTGCTTCGCAAGTCGCAGGCCGCTCTGCTCAAAGCGGACGCACAGCTGGCGCGGGATCGCGATGATTACAGCCGCCTGCGTCGCCTCAAAGTTGGGCGAACCGTGACGGAGAGCGAGCTCGAGCGTGCTCGCTTTCAGGTCAAAGCGTCGGAGGCGAACGTTTCCGAGATGAAAGCGGCGATCGTCCTCCAGCGCGTCGAGCTCGACATGGCCAAGCGCAACCTCGAGCGCGCCGAGCTCCGCGCACCGCGAAACGGCGTGGTCAATGCGCTGTTCGTCGAAGAGGGCGATCAGGTCACCCGCGGGACCAAGCTCTTCGAGATCACGGGCACAGACCGGATCGAGGTGCACCTCCTGGTTCCGCTGCGCTACAGTGACGAAGTGCCGA
>JAGQJP010000129.1 GCA_020430585.1 Myxococcales bacterium
GAGGCCCTTGACGTCGGCGTCCGTCTCTTGGCTGCGCGAGAAGGCGAGGGAGGTCAGCTCGGCCGCGCCCGTCGCCAGCAACCCGACGGCGTGCGAGGCGTCGAAGAAGAGGGCGATCACGATGTAGAGCCCCGCTTTGCGCACGAGATTTCGCAGGCCGTGCCGTTGCAGCGCGTGCTCCACCTCGTGGGCCAGCACGCCGGCGACCTCGTCGGCGGTCTTCGCCTTCTCGATCAGGCCCAGGTTGACGAAGACGTATCCACCGGGGAGAGCGAAGGCGTTGACTTGCTTGGTGCTGGTCACCTTGAAGCGGAACGTGTAGCGCTTGTCGCCCGAGGCGCGGACGAGTCGTTTCCCGACCTCGTTGACGAACTGGTTGAGGAGCGGATGGCTACACACCTCCTGTTTGCTCAGGATCGAGGTCGCCCCGCTCTTGCCGATATCCGACTCGATGCCGGGCGGGATCTGATCGACGATCCAATCGGCGAAGGCGCCGAACCCCATCCAGGCGCCGAAGCCCGCGCCGCCGAGGAGCGCCAGGATCACGATCGTCCAGAGCAGGCCGCGTTTGAGCTTGCGGCCCCCCGCCTTGAGCACGCGGTCGAGCTTTGGGCGAAAGTCCAGCGGCACCCCGAGGGTGTCGAGCTGCTTGAGGATCGAGCGGTCGTTGACGTAGACGGTGAGCTTCGAGCCCATGTAGTCGCCGCTGAAGACCACCTGCTTGCCGTCGTACCCGCCCAGAGAGACCTCCAGTCCGCTGAAGGGCAGCACGAAGGGAAACTGCCCCGTGTCTGGAGCGATCTGCAGACCGTTGCCCATCGGCGTGATCGCGGCGGGCTGCGAGCCGGATGGCGTCATTCCGAATATGTTTCCGCGGTACATCGGCCTCTCGTGACAGTGGTTTCAATCGCTTCGAGCTTAGCAAGAAGTCGGAGCGATTCAAAGTCCAATGCGCGTCCGCAACGGTAGACAGCGATTCGGATTTTATTGACAAACGATAGCCCGACGTCCTAAGTTTAGGACACGAAAACTGGCCGCTTGGATCAAAGACGGGGGAGCAATGCGACGGATTGCGATCACGGTTTCTGTCTTGCTGTGCGGAATGGGGCTTTTCAGCACCGAAGCGATGGCGCAACGGTTCTGCAAACCGAACTCGCATTGGAGCCGATCCCAAGGGCGCTGCGTCTGCAACCCGGGATACACCAAGTATCGCTACGGTCAGTACGGTTGGATGTGCCGCTATACCGCGGTCAACGTCAATCGGCGCTGCAAACCGAACTCGCACTACAACTACCGAACGCTGCGCTGTCACTGCAATCCCGGCTACGATCTGATCTACTACAGCGCGACGAACTGGTACTGCAAACAGAAGAAGAAGCTCTGTCGCGCGAATTCCCATTTCAATCCCTACACGGGCTTGTGCAACTGCAACGCGGGCTATCGGATGGTGCGCTACACGGCGACGAACTGGTACTGCGCGGCGCAGACGCGGTGCCCCGAGAACGCGACGCGCAATAGCCTCGGGCACTGCGGCTGTCGAACGGGATACTACAAGACCTGGGTTGGCGACAGCTGGTTCTGTCGACCTGGTGCCTGCCGCCCCAACTCGTACTTCCGCGGCGGCTATTGCTACTGCAATCCGGGCTTCACCAAGGTCAAGTACAGCGAGGAAAATTGGTACTGCGTGCCGCGCTCGAACTACCACACCGATCGCAATCAACGCGACGACGGAACCTGGGCCTGCAACCCCGGCTGGCAGATGTTTCGTTACGGTCCCGGCGTCTGGAATTGCGGGAAGAAGTCGCCCAAGTGCAAGCCGAACTCTCACATGCGCGCCAACGGGCTCTGCTTCTGTGACCCTGGATTCAAGGTCTACGAGAGCGGTACTCCTCGCTGGTACTGCGCCTATCCCTTCTGATCCCCATCGATGAGCGAGAACCCTGCCGTCGAAGTGGTCGAACGCGGCGGCCTCTACGAGCTGCGCGGTGAGCTGAGACCAAGCTCGCTGTACAACGACGATCTGGCGCCGACCCGCATCGAGCAGAGGACCTGGGGCGTTTGGAACATCGCCGCGCTCTGGATCGGGATGAGCGTCTGCATCCCGACGTACATGCTCGCCAGCTTCATGATCCGCGCCGGCTTCCACTGGTGGGAGGCGATGTTGCTGATCCTCTCGGGGAACCTGATCGTCCTCGCCCCGATGATGGTCAATGCCCACGCTGGTACGAAGTACGGCATCCCGTTTCCCGTCTACCTGCGCAGCGCCTTCGGGCTCAAGGGCGCCAACGTGCCCGCGATCCTGCGAGCTGGCGTCGCCTGCGGCTGGTTCGGGATCCAGACCTGGATCGGCGGCAAGGCGATCGGCGACCTCGTCGTCCTGATGCTCCCCTCGGCGGCCTCTCTGAACGCGACGTTTCTCGGTATCACGCTGCTCTACTGGTTGAGCTTTCTCGGGTTCTGGGCGGTCAATATGTGGATCGTCTGGCGTGGTGTCGACTCGATCAAATGGCTCGAGAGCTTCTCCGCGCCATTCTTGCTATTGATTGGCGCGGCGCTGTTGGCCTGGGCGCTGAAAAAGGGCATCGACCACGGCGGCGTCGGCAAGCTCTTCGACGTCGTCGCCGTCAAAGGCGCCAAGCGGCCGGGTCCCCTCGACTACTTCGGCTGGCTCACCGCGATGGTCGGCTATTGGGCCACGCTCTCCCTCAACATCCCCGACTTCACGCGCTTCGCCAAGAGCCAGCGCGACCAGATGCTCGGGCAGCTGTTGGGCTTGCCGACGACGATGGTCGCCTTCTCGATGATCGGCGTGCTCGTAACCTCGGCGACCGTGCTCGTCTTCGGCCGTGCGATCGCCGACCCCGTCGAGCTCGTCAAGGTTCTGAGCACCGGACCGGGCGGGCGGCTGTTGGGTCCGATCGCCCTGTTCGCCCTGGCGATCGCGACGCTCTCGACGAACATCGCGGCGAACGTCGTCTCCCCCGCGAATGACATCTCGAACCTGGCGCCGAACCGCGTCAGCTTCCGCACGGCGGGGATGATCACAGGGGTGATCGGGATCGTGATCCTGCCCTGGAAGCTTCTCGACGTCTATCAGGGGTGGCTCGTCACGTATTCGGGGCTTCTCGGCGCCGTGGGGGGTGTGATCGTCGCGCACTACTTGGTCATCGAGCGCTGCCAGCTCGCTCTCGCCGAGCTCTACAGCGCCGAGAGCCGCTATCGCTACAGCGGTGGCTTCAACATCACGGCGATCGTCTCTCTGTTCGTCGGGATCGCGATCCCCCTCGTCGGTCGGGTGGTATCCGCCTTGGCCTTTCTTTTCGCGGGCGGTTGGTTTTTTTCGTTCATCACCGCGTTTGTTGTGTATATTGGTCTGACAAACGCAAGGTCTCGTAGCCCAAAGAGGAGGACCCCATGAGTCGCGTCGTACGGTGTGGCCTGATCCAGGCGTCGACCCCGATGGCCGGGGATCAGCCGGTCGAAAAAATCAAAGAAGCGATGATCGAGAAGCACGTCGCGATGATCCGCCAGGCGGGGGCGCAGGGCGTTCAGGTGCTCTGCTTGCAAGAGCTGTTCTATGGCCCCTATTTCTGCGCCGAGCAAGACGCGAAGTGGTACTCCCTCGTCGAGCGAATCCCCGATGGCCCGACGACGAAGCTCTGCTGCGAGCTCGCCAAAGAGCTGAAGATGGTGCTCGTCGTCCCGGTTTACGAAGAGGAGATCACGGGCGTCTATTACAACACCGCCTCGGTGATCGACGCCGACGGGACCTACCTCGGAAAGTATCGCAAGATCCACATCCCCCACTGCGCGCCGGGCTTCTGGGAGAAGTTCTACTTCAAGCCGGGGAACCTCGGCTATCCCGTGTTCAAGACGCGCTACGGGACGATCGGCGTCTACATCTGCTACGACCGTCACTTTCCCGAAGGCGCGCGGCTGTTGGCGCTGAACGGGGCGGAGATCATCTTCAATCCCTCGGCCACCGTCGCGGGGCTCAGCGAGTACCTCTGGAAGCTCGAGCAGCCCGCCCACGCGGTCGCGAACGGGGTCTGGTTCGGCGCGATCAATCGGGTCGGCACCGAAAAGCCGTGGGCGATCGGTGAGTTCTACGGGCAGAGCTACTTCTGCAACCCCCGCGGCCAGCTCGTCGCCGTGGCGAGTCGCGGCGAAGACGAGCTGCTGGTCTCCGACGTCGACCTATCGATGATTCAGGAAGTCCGCAACACGTGGCAGTTCTTCCGCGATCGCCGCCCCGAGACGTACGGCGATCTGGCGCGCTTGCTGCCCTGAGGTCGTCGTGCTGCAACCACCACTCTCCTACGGAGGTCTCCTATGTCGAGGTCGTTGACACCCGCGGTATCGGTCGTCCTCGCGGCGCTGTTGCTTTTCGGCGGCTGCAAGAAGAAGAAAGACGACGTCCAGCGGCCGAACGTCGGACCGAACGATTCCGTCCAGATGCATCACACCAAGATGCGGATCCTCAAGTACGGCTTTCGGTATCTCCAGGTCAACAGCGTCGTCGGCAACTACTACATGGAGGAGCCGTTCTTCGTCATCGAAGTCGAGATCACCAATACCGGCAAGGCGCGCTTCAACTATGCCCCGGAGCACTATGGTCGAAGCAAGTACTACCCCCAGCTGAAAGAAGAGAGCGGCCTGGTCTTCTCGTCGGTCCATCCCCGCGAGGGTCAAGAGTTCGCCGGGATGCAGAAAGATCGGTACATCGAGGCGGGGCAGACGATCAAAGACCTCTTCGTCTACCGTGTCTCGCGCACGAAGAAGTCACGCAGCCTGCTCTGGATCGTGCGGGGCAACAAGATGTTCCTCGAACGCTACATCATCACATACAAGTTGCCGTATGCCCTCAAGGATCCGACGGAGATCCCCTTCGACACGGTCGGCAAGCCGCTGACGGAGCGCGGTCGCGAGGTCGTCTTCCAGCCGGCGAAGCTCGAATACATCAAGGGCAAGACCAAGACGGGTGACATCGGCACGAGCACGTCGCCGCGACTGGTCTTTCACTGGACCGTGACCAACAAGGGCAAGCGCCCCTTCCGCTATATGCCCGACCACAACCAGCCCCGAGGGATGGCAGCGTTTCTCTACGACCAGGCGGAGATGGAGGTCTCGCGTACGCGGATCGCCGATTTCGAGGTCGACGGGCTGCAGCAGAAGCCCGTGGTGCTCAAGCCCGGCGAAAAGCTGACCGACATGTTGATCTTCAAGATTCCGAAGCCCGTCAAGCAGAAGTACGTCGTGCTGCACCTCAGCAAGCGGATGATCGGTCTGCGCGGCGTCTGGCGACTCAAGTTCACCTACTCCGACGTCCTGCCCGAGAAGCCGAAGAGTAAGGAAGACGAAGAGAAGAAAAAAGAAGACGAGAAGCCCAAGAAAAAGAAAAAGAAGCGCAGGAAACGTCGCTGAGCGCGGCGGTGCTGCTCATTTTTCACCCCTCCTTCACGATGTGCAGAAAAACAATGATTCCATGCAGGTAGAAATGGTGGGTGGCTTGATTTGAGCGCGCGCGTCCGCTACGCTGTAAGCAGCGCATGGAGGCGCTCGATTGGCGAGCAAATCGAAGCATAGAATCGCGAGATTCCTGAGCCTGGTCTGGGTTTGTAGTCGGCTCGTCGCCTGTGGCGGGCACGTCGAGAGCGACCCCTACGGCCCCTGCACGAAGAGCAGCGACTGTCCCCAGGGGATCTGCGTCGCGGGGCGCTGTCAACCGCTGCAGACGATCGATCCCGACGCCGATGCCAACGTGTCGACCGACTCGGTCGAACCCGCCGACGCGATCGTCTCACCCAACGACGGTGCCGATCTCTCCGCCGAGGGCGATGGCCTCCCCTCCGACAATGATGCGCCGCCAGGGGACAGCTCGATCGTCGAGTGCTCGTCCAACGCCGAATGCGGCGAGCTGCAAAAGACGTTGGCGTCGTGCCTCGCCGCCTACTGCGATCCCGCGAGCAAGCGCTGTAAGATCAAGGCCGTCGAGGACGGCACGTTCTGCGATGATCTGAACGCCTGCACCGTCGGGGATCGGTGCAAGTCCGGCGTTTGTACCGGTCTGCCGAAGTGTCAGGCGTCGCCCTGCCAGACGTCGAGCTGCAATCCCCAGACCGGTCAGTGTGCCTCCAAACCCCTCGCCGACGGCTCGTTGTGCGACGATGGAGACCCCTGCACGCCGACGGACCGCTGCGTCAAAGGCGAGTGTCGCTCCTCGGTCAACATCTGCCCCTGCACCACCGATGCGTCGTGCGGGATCTACGAAAACGGCGATCTCTGCGACGGGACCTATCTCTGCGACGCGGGCTACTGTCGAATCGACCCGAAGACGCGGGTGACCTGCGAAGGACTCGCCGATGGGCCTTGCCAGACGGCGATTTGCGACCCCGACAGCGGTGGTTGCAAAGTCGTCCCGCTCGATGACGGCACGTCGTGTAGCGATGGCAATCCTTGCACCGTCGGCGACAAGTGCCAGAAGGGCGTGTGCCTCGGAGCGCGGCTCGATTGCTCGTCGGAGGATCGCGAGTGCCGCACGGGCATTTGTGACCCGGCGACGGGCGTCTGCCGCGCGGTGCCCATCGAGAACGGCACCGTCTGCGACGACGGAGACCTCTGCACCGTCGAGAGCGTCTGCACGAACGGGCTCTGTCTCGGCACGCCGAAGGTCTGCGTCGTAGCGGGAAATCCCTGCAAGCAGGGCTTCTGCGATCCGGGGACGGGTGCCTGTCGCTCCAAGCCGATCAACGAGGGGGGCGAGTGCGATGATGGCGATCCCTGCACCTCGAACGACGTCTGTCTCGGTGGGGTGTGCGGGGGAGTGACCGAGTCATACGGCGCGATCTGCACGCTGAGCGCCGACGCCATCGGGATCTGCGACACCGCCGGGATCTGCCAGGAGACGACGATCGCCCTGTGGGGCGGGCCAAAGCTCTTCGGGCTGCTCTCGACCGCCTTCGAGGCGGTCTGGACGACGCGCAACGGCCCTCTGCTGGTCGCGGCGCTCGGCGTCGGACCCGACGTCGGCTCCCTCACCGAATCCCGGGTTCTGGTGCCCTTCGAGCTGGGGACGCCGCTCGAAGACAAGCCGCTCGCCGCTTTCTTCGGCGCTCTGGGCGGACGCTACCTCGGTTTTGCGCCCTCGGTCGCGCTGCGCGTCGATGGCGGCGGGCTCGA
>JAGQJP010000130.1 GCA_020430585.1 Myxococcales bacterium
CAGCCGCGAAACGAAGGGGCGCAAGGGCAAGGGTGTGACGCTGATCAGCGGCCTGCCTCTCGACGCCGAGGCCCTCGAGCAGCTCGTCAAGCGCCTGAAGAAGAGCTGCGGATCCGGCGGCACCGTCAAAGAGGGGCGCGTCGAGATTCAGGGCGATCACCGCGACGCGATCGTCGCCATCCTGCAAGCCGACGGCTTCACGGTCAAGCGGGCGGGAGGCTGACGTGGTGAGACACGAGCGCTCCTTCGCGCCAACAACCCACGACCTCGACCTCCTCGACTCCGAGCGGCGCCGTTTCGACGTCTGCTGTGTCCGCTTCGGCGAAGCGGCGCGCCCCGAGCTGCGCTGCTCCTTCGAACGAATCGCCGCCACCCCGCCCCCCGACGACTGGGCCTCGATCACCGCAAAAGGCCTACCGAATCTCGTCGATCCCGCCACCGCGGGCCCGCTAGCGGCAGCGCTTCCGGTGATGGAGCGCTTGCTCCGCGCCGCGATCCCGCCACCCGACGATCGGATGGTCACGCTGTTGGCGGAAAACCTCAGCCGCTGCGCTGTCCCGATCTGGATCGAGCTCTTGCGCCGAGGTCTGAAGCTCGCGCGCTCGCGGCGGTTGACGAGCGGCTTGCTCTTCGACGAGACGATCCCACATCCTCTCGCCGTCCCCTTCGAAGCGTTCTACCTCGGCGATGCGCAGGCGCGGCGCATCTTCGCTGCATTCCGCAGGCGCCTGATCGACGAGGGGAAGCCCACGGAGCTCCCCGGGGGATTGCAGATCCGCGCCGACCACGACGGAGCCCTCCTCGAACGCCGCTCGTAGCAACTCGAGACGTGCTCGGGTGGCTCGCCCCGAAACGACCGTCAGGCGAGGTCGAACTCGATCTCGTCGTACGCCGCGCCCACGGCGGTCGGGACTAGCGCGAAGCGCCCGAAGGCGCCGCTCCCGCTCAACTGACCACCCGCGCGGGCGATCAGCTGACGGCGACAGCGCAGTCGCGCCTCACCCGGCTTTGCGAAGAATCGCAAGAGCTGTGCCTGATGATTGAAACCCGTGGGCGCCAGGCTGGTCTGAGACAGGCTCCCGACGAGGAGCGGCACGCTCCCCACGGGAAGCGGCGGGAAGTGGGCGTCACGACTCGCGGCGGGCAACTCGCCGAGCCTCGGATAGAACTGGTGCACGTGTCCCGCGAGCGCGAGCTGCACGCCGCGCCGTCCGAGAGTTGTGAGCCGACGTCCGACCTCTTCGTCGTTGGCCAGGTGCATCATCACGGTCGGCCGCGGCGGGGGAAAATGGAGCGGGTGATGGGTCGCGACGATGCGCAATCGGGGGCGCTCGTCATCGGCGGCGATCTGCGCGGCGAGGCGCGAGAGCTGGTCGAGGCCGTCGTCTGGTTCGCCCGAGCCCGGAAGGCGGTCGCCACCGAGCTCGCCGACTGCGAGAAAGCTGCGCCAGCGGTCGTGCAGCACCGTATTGAGCCCATAGAGGTCGACGCCCGGCAACTTCGGATCGTCGGGCTCGCAACGTAGCCGCCACGGGGACCTGTGCTCGCGATCGGACGCGCCGTTGGCCGCGGCGACGGGTGAGATGCGGGACGTCGCCCCTTCGGTGGCTCCCCCCGAGCGAGCATTGCGGCTGTCGATCGCCTCGCGAAGGCGCGAGCGGTGGCTGTCGATCGCCTCGCTCCGCAGGTTTAGCGGCTGATCGCCAGGCCAGGCGTCGTGATTGCCGTAGAGCGCGAGGACCTCGACGCGCTCGGGTTCGTTTGGAGCGAGCGCGCGGCGTAGCGTCTCGAGCTGCGCGCCAGCCAGCTCCACCGAGGCGTCGTCACCGAAGCTCGTCAGGTCCCCCGTGTCGACCAACCAGAGCGGGCGCCCCTCCCAACTCGGGTCATCGGCGCACCATTCGCGAACGAAAGCCGCCAACGCGTCGATCGCAAATGGGTCGTGGGGCACCACCGCGGTCAACAGTCGCGCCGCGTAGTCCGGCGAGAGCCGATGGAGAGCGAGTGCGAACTGATAGAAGGCGATCGGCGGTCGGAACGCCGGAGCGCCATTGTGCCGATCGCTGATGTGGAGGATCTGCAGCTGCGGCACCCAATCGCTCATCGAGCCCTCCTACGTGGCTTCATCCTTCGATCGGACGTGCGTAGAGCCGAAGCGACCGCGACGGGGTGAGCGAGATCCCCGGCACGGGCCGAATCGGCGCCGGATCGGCCAGCTCGAGCCGAAACCGCGGGATCAGATGTCCCAGCGCGACCTGCAGCTCCTGCGTCGCGAAGTGAGAGCCGATGCAGATCCGCGGGCCCGCTCCGAAGGGGACGTACGCCCGCCTGGGCAACGACTCCCGCCGCACGCCGAGGAACCGCTCAGGCCAGAAGCGCTCGGGATCGACGAAGAGATCCGGCCGATGATGCATGCCATAGAAGAAGACGAAGAGCGTCGCCCCCGCCGGCAGGGCGACATCGTCCCACTCGGCCCCCTCGGGGCAGACGCGGCCGACCCCGGGCACCGTGGGATAGAAGCGCAGCGTCTCCTGGACCAACGCCGCGAGAACCTCGTCGCCCGACTCGCCCGCAACGCCCGCGCGGACCCGCTCTTGAAGCCCTGGATTCTTCGCGAGCTCGTAGAGGCACCACGCCAAGGCGTTGCCCGTCGTGTCGTACCCCGCGGCGAAGAGCGTCACGAGCTGATCGAGGCTCTCCTCCGTGCTCCGACCGCTCTCCTCGAGGAGCGTCGAGACGCGCTCGCTGGCGCCGCCATTTCGCCGCGCGTCGTCGATGATCGCCCGCAGACTGGCGCGGGCGCGCTGGGCTCGACGCTCCGCGGGTGTGCGAAACCAGCGCACCCAATCGACCGGAGCCTGAGCGCGACGCACCGCCTGTTTTCCGCAGGTATCGATCGCGTGGCGGATCTCGTCCGCACGCCGACTCAAATCGCAGCCCAGCAGACGCCGCCCCATCACGGTGATCGTCAGCGTCGTCATCTCGGCGAAGGGATCGAGCGGCGTATCGAGCCCGCGCCAGCGCTCACCCACGCGCTGTACCTCGCTCTCGATCATCGGGCGCAACGGCTGCGTCGCGGCGTTCGAGAACGCCGGGTGCAGGAGCTTTCGGTCCGCCTCCCAACGCTCCCCCGCGCTGGTGACCAGCCCATCCCCCATATACTGCCGCAACACGTCGTAATCATAACTCTTTGGGAACTTCTCGCGCTCGGTCAAGAGCACGCGCCGAATGTCGTCGGGGTGGGTCAAAACGAAGATCCGCTTGCCCGGCAGGGGCACCTCGACCACGTCGGCCTGGCCGCTGATGTCGAGGGCGACCTGCATTCGGCGGTTCCATCCCGAGACGAGCGCGCGGAGCAACCGCCAGCGCGAATAGCGGGCGTATCGAGGGCGGTCGCTCATCGAACGGGGAATCTCCTGGCGGATGGGGCGATGAGGCCGATTATAGTCCGCCGCGACGCCCGGCGCCACTCTTTCGTGGGTCATCGCGCGCTCGGCGCGACGGCTCCGACGGCGCTTTGACATCACCCTCGATGTGGCGGAGAATGCGACGAATCGGTCTGCCGACCGAGGGGGGAGGAGCGCGTGAAGAAAGTGCTGATTTCACGAGCCGGCGGATACGAAGAGCTCCAGCTCGTCGAGCGTCCCACTGTGGAGCCGGGACGCGACGAGGTGCGGATTCGCGTCGAGGCGATCGGCGTCAACTACGCTGACTGCGTCGTGCGGATGGGGCTCTACGAATCGGCGCGGACGTACGTCGGCTGGCCGATCACCCCGGGATTCGAGGTCGCCGGAACGATCGAGGCTCTCGGCGAAGATGTCGAAGACCTCGAGCTCGATCAGGCGGTCCTCGCCGTCACCCGTTTCGGGGGCTACAGCAGCGAGCTCGTCGTCCATCGCGCCCAGATCTTCGATCGGCCCCGGGGTTGGAGCGTCGCCGAAGCGGCGGGGCTGCCTTCGGTGGCGCTCACGGCGTGGTACGCGCTCTCGAAGTTGGCGCACCCCGAGGCGGGCGAGCGGGTGCTGGTCCACAGCGCCGCGGGCGGCGTCGGCGGCTCGCTCGTACAACAGGCGCGGATCGCCGGGGCTCGCGTGGTCGGCGTCGTCGGCGCAGCGCACAAGCTCGAGACCGTGCGTCAACTCGGGGCGGAGCGGGTGATCGACAAGTCCCTGGAGGATCTCGAGTCGGCGCTAGCGCGCGAATATCCCGGGGGCTTCGACGTGATCTGTGACGCCAACGGCGCGTCGACGCTGCAACAGAGCTACGACCACCTCGCTCCGGGCGGCCGCCTCGTCGTCTACGGTTTCCACAGCATGCTCCCGCGGGAAGGCGGGCGCCCGAGCTGGCTCAAGCTCGGCTGGGACTACCTGCGGACGCCGCGCTTCAACCCGCTGCGGATGACGAGCGAGAACCGGAGCGTGTTGGCTTTCAACCTCAGCTTCCTCTTTCACCGACACGACGTGCTCGGGCGCGCGATGGCGGAGATCCTCCGCTGGGCCGAGGAGGGGTCGCTGACCCCGGCGCCGGTCCGCGAGTACCCGCTCTCGCGCGTCGCCGACGCCCACCGTGATCTCGAATCGGGCCAGACCGTGGGCAAGCTGGTCTTGCGACCCGATCCCGACGACGGGCACGCGTAGGCTCGGCCTACGTCGAGGCGCCTCGCCAGCTGCCGCGGGAATCCGACGCGCCACTGGGGTCCCCGATTCCCAGCCGAGAGCCGCCGACCGCTTTTCTGGTGTGTGTCGTTCCCCCCACCGGTGTGGAGCGCGCGGCCCGATCTGCAACCGAAACACCTGTTGCTCCAAGATGTTACGGTCAACTCCGCGATCCTGGAGGATCTGGTCCGGTTTGTGCAGCAAGGCCTCGCACAACGGAAAAGGCCCAAGCAGCGGTCGAAACGGAGGGACGATGAGCGAGCAATGGAGAACGCGACGAGGCGCCGAGCTGGTTCGAGCGAGCAAGCCCTTTGCCACCGAAGACCTGGGCCGTTCATGGCGCGAGCTGCTCGTGACGCTGGCGCTGCAAGCGACTGCGATGACCGCAACGGCGATCGTACCCTGGTGGCCCCTCAAGCTCGTCGGCTCGCTGTTGATCGGGATGCTCGTCGTCCGGCTCTTCATCTTCATGCACGATGGTGAGCACGGCGCGATCTTTCGCACCTCCGCCGCGGGTCGCGCATTGATCAAGGCGATCGGCCTCTACACCCTCAACACACCGAAGACCTGGGACGAGGTCCACGGCCAGCACCACCGCACGGTTGCCAAGCCGCTGCCCGACGAGCTCGCGTCGCTGAGCGATGGAGACCTGATCAACCGCACGATGACCGTCGCGCAGTGGGCCAAGCTCTCTGTGGCACAGCGACGCCGCGTGCGCGTGCTGCGCAACCCGACGATCATGGTCTTCGGCCTATTCACGGCGTTCGTCCTCGGGCACTGCATCATCCCCTTCATCCGCAACCCGCGCCGTTATTGGCTCGGACCCGTGGCGCTCTCGATCTGGACGGCGTTGCTCGTTACGTTGGGCCGGTCGCTCGGCTGGACCAACGCGATTCTGCTCCTCGTCGTACCCCACTCGCTGGCGGCGATGATCGGTGCCTACACCTTCTACGCGCAGCACAACTTCCCGGCGGCCCAGATCGCCGATGCCGACGAGTGGCACCCGATCGACGCCGCGATCACGGGCGCGAGCTACTTCGAGATGAGCCCGCTGATGCACTGGTTCACGGGCAACATCGGCTATCACCACGTGCACCACATCAACCATCGGATCCCCTTCTATCGCCTGCCCGAGGCGATGGCCGCGCTTCCCGAGCTGCAGAACCCCGGACGCACCTCGTGGCATCCGCGGGAGATCTACGGATGCCTGCGATCGTCGGTCTGGGACCCCGAAGCGCGCGAGATGATCTCTTTCGGCGAAGCCGATCGCCGCGCCGCTCTGCTGCCGAGCTCGACGCTCGACGACACGAGCTCATATTCGGACGAGCAGCACTCGATTCCGACGCTCGAGACCAACCCGATCGCCCGCGTCTTCTACAACGCCGCGACGCGCCCGACCCGACTCGCCCCGCACTCGCTCTGATCCCGCGACGAGGACCAGGCGACGCGGCGATCGCGATCGAGGGCAACGCGCCATTCGCATCGGCGGTACAATCGGCCGTCAGTCCGACTCGACCGGCAGGCCGCGACGACGCCAGTCGATCATCCCGCCGTCGAGGCTCTTGACGTTCTCGTAGCCCATCGATTTGAGGTGCAGCACGCCCGTCAGCGACATCACACCGCGATTGCAGACACAGACGATCGGGGTCTTCTTGTCTTCGGGCAAGAGCGGGGCGTAGTCGTTGATCTCGTCGAGGGGCGCGCTGATCGCGTCGGGGATGTGCTCGCGGCGGTAGGTCGCAAAGTCGCGGACGTCGACGAACGCCGCCTCATGGTTCTCGTGCAGCTCGATCGCCTCGTCGGCGTCGAGGTGCAGGCCCGGCGTCTTGAGCACGTTCGAGACCATCGTCTCGAGGGAGCGTTCTTTCTGGCTCTTTTCGGGCACCAGCGCGAGCTGCGGGATGTGGCGCACGATCGACGAGCAGTACTTGAAGGCGTTGTCGGGAAAGATCACGACGACGATCAGCCCCGGCTCGTCGGGGATCAGCTTGAAGGCGCCCGCGAGGGCCATCGCCGAGCTCGGGCCAGCGATGATGCTCTCTTCGCGGTTGAGGCGCAGACAGAGGTCGAAGGCCTCCTGGTTGTCCACCGCGACCAGACCGTCATACTCTTCGGGCTTGAAGAGCGCCGTCTGCTCGAGCTGTTTGATGCTGCGCACGCCCGGGATGTCGTGCCCCTCGACGGGATGCACGCCCAGCACCTTCACCCCGGGGTTCTGCTCTTTGAGATAGCGCCCGGTTCCGGTGATCGTGCCGCAGGTGCCGAGCCCGGCGACGAAGTGGGTGATCTCGCCCTGGGTCTGGCGCCAGATCTCGGGGCCCGTCGTGCGATAGTGCGCTTCGGGGTTGGCGAGGTTCTTGTATTGGTCGAGCATGTGATAGGTCGGGGTCGCCGCCAGCTCCCGCGCCTTGGCGATCGCCCCCTCCGGAGCGCCGGGGGCTGGGCAGAGATTGTCGTCGAGCTCCAGCACGGTCGAGCCGAAGAAGCGCAACATCGTCCGCTTCTCGAGCGGGATCATCCGCGAAAGCGGCGTGGTCAGCGCATAGCCCCGCTGGTTCGAGACCATCGCCAGGCCCATCCCGGTGTTGCCCGACGTCGGCTCGACGAGCTTCTGCCCGCGCGAGAGCAGGTTCTTCTCTTCGGCGTCGCGGATCATGTTGTAGGCCACGCGGTCTTTCACCGCGCCGAAGGGGTTGTACCACTCGAGCTTCGCGTAGACCTTGGTGTGTGTGAAGGGCACGACTTTGTTCAGCCGCACGATCGGGGTCGGGTTCTCCTCGTTCGAGGTCAGCCCCATGATATCTTCGTAAACTCGTCGTTGATGATCGGCCATTCTCGTTCTCTTTCGGTTGGGTCGCAGCAAACACCGCCGAACCACCTGTGTTCGCGGTATCGCACAGTTTCCTCGATCGCACGAACGATTTCAACACCTTCGTGCGGGCCGGCGGCGATTCGACCGCACGGGATGGGCCTGACGGCGATCGGTCGTCAAACGGCGCACGACCATCGCGCCGAAACCAGCCCAGAAGGCTAATCTTGGTCCACTCGCTGCCGCTGTCAACGGGAGCCAGCCGTTTTTTCGCGACACCGCCCTTTCGGGGAGCGATTTGCTATACTATGGACTCGATCGCTTGGAGGTGACAGGTGAAGATCCAACCCTGGTTGCGTGTTTTCTCTCTTATGTCCGTCGTCGCCCTCATCGGCTCCTGCTCGAGCTCGGCCAAGCGGATCGGCTCGCTCTGCGTCTCGGACAACGAATGCGGCACCGCGCTCTGTCTGGCGGGAAACTGCGTCGCCCTGACGAGCTGCCAGAGCGAAAGCGATTGCGGCGGCAGCGGGACCTGCCAGCAGGGCAAGTGTTGGGAAGAGAGTTGCAACGCCGACACGCCCTGTCCCTACGGTGAGTGCGTCGGTGGCTATTGCGTGCGCCTCTCCGAGACGGTGGACGTGAGCGGCGGAGAGGATACGACCGAGGACCGCTCGAGCGGCGGTGAAGACGCGGGGTGTCAGAGTAACGACGAGTGCGTCGGCCAGTTTCCGGATCTGAAGCCCTGTGAGCAGGCGCTCTGCAGCGATGGCGTCTGCCGCCGTCTACCGAAGCTCGCGGGAACGACGTGCAACGACAACAACGGCTGCACGCAGACCGACCAGTGTGACGATACGGGCAACTGCGTCGGCACGAACCCCGTGAGCTGCGTCGATCCGAACAACCCCTGCACCGCCAATACCGAGTGCATCTCGCTCAGCGCCACGACCCACCGCTGCAACGCCGAGATCAATCAGGACAACGGCTGCGACGATCAGAACGCCTGCACGCTGGGCGACGTCTGCGACGACAAAGGGGTCTGCCAGCCGGGCAAGGTCGCCGCTCCCCTCGGCACGCGCTGCGGAGACGAGGCGAACCCGGACAAGATCTGCGGCCGCTTCGGCGACTGCGGCTCGTTCAGCTTCAATCCCTACACCTTGGTGCCCGAGCAGTACTCGACGACCGAGGTCCCCGATCGTCTGCGCGTCTGGGATCTCTGCAAGACCTCGGACGGACGGCTGTTCCTCGCCAGCCAGGGGCTAAACGACAAGCCGATCGACGTCATGACCGATCGAACGCAGTACGTCGCGCTCCACGAGATCCTCCAGTCGACGGTCGGGCCGCCGAAAGTCGAGCTCACGACGGTCTACACGCTGGGCTTCGAGGGCGGACCCCAGGAGTCGGTGATCTGCGACACCGACTGGCTCGTCGCCAACTCGCAAGAGCCCAAGGCGCTCCGCTACAATCCGACGACGAAGCTCTGGGCCACCGACGGCGCCGTCGTACCGCTGCAGAACGCCTTCAAGGCGGTGAACCAGTATGGCTACAACATCCGCACGCTGCGGGCGTTCTACCACCAGTCGAGCCCCGTCGAGACCTTCTGGTTCGGCGGGCGAATGGAGTATCTGCTCTCGTCTCCCGAGGTCGACGAAACCAACGCGGTGCTGCGCTGCTGCGAGCAAAACAGCGACGCGATCTGCGAAAAGGGCGGCACGCTGGGTTGCGTCTTCGAGAAGATGACCCCCGTCCCCGCGCAACGGTTCCCCGACTTCGCGGGCTGGACGATCCAGAGCATCACGGGGAGCGGCGGGCTGCCGTGGGTCCTCAAGAGCGTCTCGGGCACCGTGAACAACGGCGACGGCCCGTGGACGCTGGACAACGTGGAGCAGCTCTCGCCGGGAATCGACACCTGGAGCACGAGCACCGCCCCCGGCTGCGATGGCTTCTCGCCGAGCTCGGTCTGCTATCAGAAGGATAGCGTCGAGACGAACCTCAACAACCTCTCGGGCGGCTGGCAAGATCTCGCTCGCGTCGAGGTCAGTGGCACGACGATCGGGGCGCTGGTCGGGCTTCTCGACACGACGAAGACGGTCACGACGATCCCCTCGGTAAAGAGCCCCGCCTTGGTCCAGGCTCAGGCGCGCCTCTTCGACGCGACGAGTTGGAACGTCGTGCCCGACGTCCCCGAGGCGCTGCTCTACCGGCGCCATCAAAGCAGCAGCGGCTCCTTCGACCTCGCCCAGGTGACCTACGGGTACATCCAGGGGCGGATCACCGCCGACGGCGCCTATCTCGTCGTGATCGGCGGGATGGTCTATTGCACCGACGACCTCGAGTCGGAGGATTGCGTGCTCTCGACGACCGGCGATCAACCCGTACGCTATTTCATTCGGCCAGCCCTCGCCGTCTATCGGATTCCGCAAAAGAGCTGGGTCTCCCTGACGCCGATCGCGCCGCCCCAAATGGTCCGTTGTTGTCCGAGCGACACCTGCACGGACGCCGACCTGTGCAGTAGCGTGATCAATGACTTCCTCGGCCACAACGCAATGCGCGTGCGATTGGTCGAGACGAGCACGAGCTTCACCATCGCCTTGCTCTACAATCGCCCAAACCCGGCTTTCACGCCGCAAGGTCAGGCTCCGCCACACCTTCCGGCATTCTTGCGCTTCGATTCGAGCAAACCCTAGCCGACGCTCCGCCGAGATCGACCCCGTGACGAGAGACGGGTCGTGCTCCGATGTCGGTGGATCCGCCCCTTTCGCTGGCACGAGCGCCCCCGATCTCTAGGTTATTGGCCGACGCCGCAAAGAATCGCTTGAAAGTCGCCTTGGATTTCACCACAATATACGAACTCGACAGGTACACAGTAAATTCGGGCGGCCACATCGGTGGCGAATCTCGATCGCCCCCCACGTCGCGCGCCGCCGCGCGAGCTCGATGGGGCCCCCGACCCGATCGCAACGGAGCGAATGACTATGATCGACCTGTTTCAGCGGCAGCACTCGAAGAGACCAGGGCTCCTTTGGCTCGTGACGATCGTCATTCTCGCGGCGACGTTCGGCCTATCGACGGCGGCGCGCGCGGTCTGTCTGAACGGCGCACCCAACGGTGAGCACACCTCGACCGAGGGATGCGACGACGGCAACCTGATCGACGGCGACGGCTGTAGCAGCACCTGTACGGTCGAGTCGGGCTGGATCTGCTCGACGTCGGCGCTCGGCCTGCCGGTGATCGACAACCGCATCGACTGGCCCAATGGAGACACGGCGCACAACGTAACCGCCAACTGGGACGTGTTGAACCCGCAGCCCGAGCTCGACAACACCAACAATCCCAACGCCAGTATCTACCTGACCAACATCTACATCGACAGCGTCCAGAGCTGGCGTTTCTGGATCAAGCCACTCTCGACCGACCACGACTACATCGGCTTCGTGATCGGCTACAAGCCCGGGCCCCAGGGGGCGTTGACCTACCCCGCGGTCTCGCAGCCCTATATCCTGATGAAGTGGAAGGCGGAGCAACAGACCTGTCCTGGCGGGCCGACCTACGGCGGCCAACAGTACGTCGGCCAGGTCGGGGCGAAGCTCTATTTCGTCGACACCCAGAACTCGACGATCGACGGACCGACGGGTCCACAACTCTGGGCCACCAATCCGTTGTCGCCGACGGCGCCGCCCGCTCCGGTCTCACCGATGCGATACCTGTCGACGCCACCTCCGACGCCGACCCAGATCGTCTTCGGGACGACCAACGGAACCAACTGGAACAGCGCCGCCTGGGTCGCGAATACGACCTACTATTTTCAGATCGACTACTCGAGCGCGGGGATGAAGGTCTGGATCGCCACCAACCCGGCGAACCTCGGACCGGGCCCCCTGCCCGCCCACGCGCCAGCGCTCGACATTCCGTTGCAGCCGAACTACCCCCTCGACGGGCGTTTCGGCTTCTTCATCTTCTCGCAAGAGGCGAGCTTCGGCCTGATGGGCCTCGCCTCGCGCTCGATCTGCGTCCCCGATTCCTGCGACACCAACAACCCCTGCCCGAACAACCTGCTCTGCGTAAACGGGACATGTGTCACCCCGACCTGCACGGACAACCTGCAAAACGGCACCGAGACGGGCGTGGACTGCGGCGGGGATCGCTGCCCGCAGTGCAAGATCTGCACACCCGGCGAGACGAAGTGCAGCACCGACCTGACGACCCTCGACACCTGCAACTCGATCGGCACGCAATACACGTCGGTCTCCTGTCCCAACGATTGCAACCCGACGACGAAAGTCTGCAACTTCTGCCGGCCCGATGCCCTGCGGTGCAACGGCGTTCTCGTGGAAAAGTGCAGCTCGGACGGCACGCAGTGGGTCTCGAACAGCGACTGCTCGCCCTTCACCTGCGTCGTCGACGGCGGCACGCCGAAGTGCGTGATCTGCAACGCGAACGAGGTCAAGTGCGTCAACGCGACCGACCTCGAGACCTGCAACGCCACGGGGACGGACAAATCGACGACGAGCTGCGCCAACGGCTGCAACCAGACGCGCAACGAGTGCAACGCCTGTACGCCCGACGCCAAGAGCTGCATCACCAGCAACACCGAGCTGCAGGTCTGCAAATCCGACGGCTCCGGTGTGGACGTGACGCCGTGCAGCCCCTTCGCGTGCAATCCCGCGACGCTGGCGTGCAACGTCTGCAATCCGGGGACGAAGAACTGCGATGACCTCAACACCGCCTCGGTTTGCAAGGCGGACGGAACCGGAACGACGACGACGACCTGTCCGTTGCTGTGCAACTCGATCTCGAAGGAGTGCAACAGCTGCACGCCGCAAGAGAAGACCTGCGCCAACGTAAACACCGCCGCGGTTTGCAAGACCGACGGTAGCGGGACGACGACGACCGACTGCCCCCTCGGCTGCAACGCCACGTCGAAGGAGTGCAACAGCTGTACGCCGGATCAGAAGGCGTGCATCAACGGCGACACGCAGCTGCAGATCTGCCGCACGGACGGCTCGCAGAACGACGTGACCGACTGCACACACGGATGCAACACCACGCGCCTCGAGTGCAACGTGTGCACGCCCGGCGCCTTCCGCTGCAGCGGCGCCGACCTCGAGCAGTGCGACAACGACGGCAGCGGCTGGAGCACGAGCAAGACCTGCGCCGAAGGGTGCAACGACACCGTCTCGCCAGCGATCTGCAATCCGACCTGTGACGACGCGACCCTCAACGGGGAAGAGACAGACAAAGACTGCGGCGGCGTGACGTGC
>JAGQJP010000131.1 GCA_020430585.1 Myxococcales bacterium
CCCCTCGACCGACGATCTTCCGGCGTTTCTGCGGCCCGAGTTCACGACGCTGGTCAACTTCCTGAACTACTGCGGCGAGGCGTATCCGCGCCAGCGCCGAGACATCCCCGCGCGCCTCGTCCCCTCCCATTTGGTCCGCCTCGTCAGCCGCCGCTTCCGCGCCGAGGCAGCCTAGCCGACCTCTTTGTCCCTCCGCGCCGCTGCGGTCCGTCGACGTCGGAGCATTTGGGCACCCTGGCCGCCCAGCGGATGTCCGCTTTTTTGTGGAGCGATCGCCGTCCGTATGCTATGGTTTCGCGTATTTTTCGCGGCCGCTGAGCGGATTGGCTGGAGCTCTCGATGCAAGCCTCGGATACCGTAACGATTCTGGAAGACGGCGAACGAACCTACTACATCGTCGGCACCGCCCACGTCTCGAAAGAGAGCGTGGAAGAGGTGCAGCGCGTGATCGACGAGGTCAAGCCCGACGCGGTCTGCGTCGAGCTCTGCGCGACGCGATACGCCGCGCTCACCGACGAAGATCGCTGGAAGAAGCTCGACATCTTCAAGGTGATCCGCGAGGGCAAGACGCTGCTGCTCCTCGCCAACCTCGCGGTCGGGGCCTACCAACGGCGCCTCGGCGCCGAGCTCGGCGTGCAACCTGGGGCCGAGCTGCTCGCGGGCGCGGCGAAGGCGAAGGAGATCGGGGCGGAGCTCTGTCTCGTCGACCGCGAGATCCAGATCACCCTCAAGCGAACCTGGGCCAACCTCGGCTTCTTCAAGAAGATGCAGCTGTTGGGCACGATCATCGAGTCGTTGGTGACCAAGGAAGAGACGGTCGAGGCGAAGGAGACGATCGAGCAACTCAAGCAGAAGGCGCACCTCTCCGAGATGATGCAAGAGTTCGTCAAGGTGATGCCCGAGGTGCACCAGCCGCTGATCGACGAGCGCGACCAGTATCTGATGTCGAAGATCGAGCGGGCGCCGGGCAAGACGATCGTCGCCGTCGTCGGCGCGGGCCACGTCCCCGGGATGCAGCGCTACTTCAAAAAGAGCGTCGACCTCGCCGATCTCGAAACGCTGCCGGTCAAACGGCGCTGGACCGGGCTGCTCAAGTGGATCATCCCGGCGATCATCCTCGCGGCGTTCTATTTCGGCTTCAGCAAGAACGAGGGCAAGACCTTCGAGCAGCTGCTCTATGCCTGGATCTTGCCAAACTCGGTCTTCGCCCTGATCCTCACGGCGATCGCCGGCGGAAAGCTGCTCTCGGTGGTGACCGCGACGATCGCCTCGCCGATCACCTCCCTGAACCCGCTGATCGGCGCCGGGATGGTGACCGGGCTCGTCGAAGCGTGGTTGCGCAAGCCGACGGTCGAAGACGCCGAGAACATCAACCGCGACGTGCAGAGCCTGCGCGGCTTCTATCGCAACGGTTTCACACGAGTGCTCCTCGTCGCCGTAGCGTCGACACTCGGCTCGGCGCTCGGTGCGTGGATCGGCCTCGCCTGGGTCGTCAAGATCCTCGTATGACATGATCGGCCCCGAACCTCCGATGAGCGACGCCTCCACCCCTCGACCGAGCGCCTCCCCGACCCTCGTACGCGTCGTCTGCGGCGTGGTTCGGCGCGGCAACACCGTGTTCGTCGCACGTCGCGCCGCCCACAAGTCGAACCCGTCGGTCTGGGAGTTTCCCGGCGGCAAGATCGAGCCCGGCGAAGATCCGGCGAGCGCGCTGCGCCGCGAATGGCTCGAAGAGTTCTGTGTCCCGATCGAAGTCGGGCGGCACCTCGCGACGACCCGGGCGACGACCCGGGCGGGAGAGATCGAGCTAGTCGCCTTCTGGGCGACGATGGAGCGGATCCCCCTGGCCGCAACCGACCACGACCGCTTCGAGTTCTGCCGCGCCGATGCGCTCGCTACCCTGGAGATGACCGCGCCGGATCGGCTGATCGCGCGCCTCTTGTGCGAGGCACCGAGCGACTACGCAGCCGTCTCGCCGCCGCCCGACGAACCGGTCGCCTCGCCCGCACCGGAAATACGCCGTGACGAGCCGCACCCGAGCGGCGGGAGCGACGATTGAGCGCCTTCCAGATCGGCTGGCTGAGCGGGGCGTTGACCCTTTTGATGATCGTCGGGTTGCCCGTCGTCGGCCGCTTCGTCAGCGCCAAGTTGGCGATGTTCGGGGCCGCCGTCGCGCTGGTCGCGCTCTGGAGCGCGGGCCAGATCTATCCGATCGGTTTGGGGGTCTGCGCCGGGGTGCTCTTCGTCCTCTGGCTCGACTACCGACAGCGCCGTCGCTGCCCGGGCTGCGGCGCGGAGGTCGAGCGATCGGGCACGCTCTGCGAGAGCTGCCGCGCCTCCTTCGACGACGATCTCAACCGCCGCTGAGCGGGCGGTGCTGGCAGCAGCTCTCCAGCGAGTCGCAGGAACGCTCGCACTGGAGCACCTCTTCGACCCGCTCGGCGAATCCCGACGGTGAGGAGCCACGCGGGAGCTCGCTCCACCAGTTCTCGAGAACATGGCGCATCCGGCGCGCCCGCGAGGCAAAGCGGGGAAAACGGCTGCGCAACGCGTCTCGTCGAGCGGCGACGGCTTC
>JAGQJP010000132.1 GCA_020430585.1 Myxococcales bacterium
GCCGTCGAGTATTGGGCCGAACGGGGCGAACCGATCGGCGTGGTCAAGGTCCGCCTCTATCGTCCCTTCGACGCCAGCCGCTTCATCGCCGCGCTGCCACCGACCGTGCGATCGATCGCCGTCCTCGACCGCACCAAAGAGCCGGGTTCGACGGGCGAGCCACTCTACCTCGACTGCGTCGCCGCCTGCAGCGAGGCGATCGCCGCTGGAACGCTGACCCACATGCCGCGCGTCGTCGGCGGACGCTTCGGGCTCTCGTCCAAGGAGTTCACGCCCGCGATGGTCAAGTCGATCTTCGACAACCTCGCCGAGAGCGCGCCGAAGAACCACTTCACGATCGGGATTCACGACGACGTGACCCAAACGTCGCTGGTCTATGACAAGGACCTCACGATCGAGCCCGACTCGGTCGCCCGCGCCCTCTTCTTCGGACTCGGTGCCGATGGCACGGTGAGCGCGAACAAGAACTCGATCAAGATTATCGGCGAAGAGACGGATCTCCACGTTCAGGGCTACTTCGTCTACGACTCGCGCAAGTCCGGGTCGATCACGATCTCGCATCTGCGCTTCGGACCCAAGCCGATCCGCTCGACGTATCTGATTCAAGAGGCAAGCTTCGTCGCCTGCCACAATCCGGTCTTCCTCGAGCGTTTCAATGTCGTCGAGAAGCTCGAGCGGGGCGGCACGTTTCTGCTCAACACCAGCGCCTCGCCTGATGAGGCGTGGCACTCGCTACCGCGCCGCGTTCAGCAGGTGCTGCTCGAGCGGGAGATCCGATTCTTCGTCCTCGACGGGTATTTCGTGGCGCGGGAAGCGGGCCTCGGTCGACGGATCAACACGGTGATGCAGATCGCCTTCTTCGCGATCACTCGGATCCTCCCCCTCGACGTCGCCACGCGGGCGATCAAGCGCTCGATCGAGAAGAGCTACGGAAAGGCCGGTCAGCCCGTCGTCGAGCGCAACATCGCCGCCGTCGACAACGCCCTCGCCAGCCTCCACGAGGTCGATCTCGCCGCCAAGCGCCTCGACGGCGCAGAGGCCCACGCCTTGATCGCTGACGCCGCGCCGGAGTGGGTGCGCAGCGTGGTGCTGCCGATCATCGAGGGTCGCGGCGACGAGCTTCCCGTGAGCGCCTTCCCCGCCGATGGGACCTATCCGGTCTCGACCACGCGCTGGGAGAAGCGCAACATCGCCCTCGAGGTGCCGGTTTGGGATCCCGAGGTCTGCATCGAGTGCGGAAAGTGCGCGATGGTCTGCCCCCACGCGGTGATCCGGATCAAGGTCTACGACCCGGCGCAGCTCGACAACGCGCCAGCCACCTTCAAGTCACGGACTCCGAAGGAGAAATCCTGGGAGGGTCTGGCCTACACGATCCAGTCCTCGCCGGAAGATTGCACGGGGTGTGGAATCTGCGTCGACGTCTGCCCAGCGCGCAACAAATCGCAGGCGCGTCTGAAGGCGCTCAACATGGCGCCCCAACCGCCGCTACGCGAGAGCGAGCGCGCCAACTGGGAGTTCTTCCTCGCGCTTCCCGACGCCGACCGCCGCACGCTCAACCCCGGGTCGATCAAGGAGCAGCAGGTTCAGCAGCCGCTCTTCGAATTCTCCGGCGCCTGCGAGGGCTGTGGCGAGACGCCCTACATCAAGCTCGTCACGCAACTCTTCGGCGATCGCGCCCTGATCGCCAACGCTACGGGCTGCTCGTCGATTTTCGGCGGCAACCTACCGACCCACCCCTGGACGACGAACGCCGATGGGCGCGGACCGGCATGGTCCAACTCGCTCTTCGAGGACAACGCCGAGTTCGGCTTGGGGTATCGCGTCTCGGTCGACAAACAGACGCAGATGGCGCGGGAGCTGGTCGAACGGCTCGCGCCGAGCCTCGGCGACGTGCTCGTTCGCGGTCTTCTGGAGAGCCCGCAGACCGACGAAGCGGAGATCTACGAGCAACGACAACGAGTCGACGCCCTCAAGGCACGCCTGAAGGTGCTGCCCGACGGCGACGCGACACGCCTCGCCAGCCTCGCCGACATGCTGGTGCGCCGCTCGATCTGGATCATCGGCGGGGATGGTTGGGCCTACGACATCGGCTTCGGCGGGCTCGATCACGTCCTGGCCAGCGGGCGCAACGTCAACATCCTGGTGCTCGACACCGAGGTGTACTCGAACACGGGCGGACAGCAGTCCAAGGCGACACCGCGGGCGGCGGTAGCCAAGTTCGCCGCGGGCGGCAAGCCTGGGCGCAAGAAGGACCTCGGGCTGATCGCGATGAGCTACGGCAACGTCTATGTCGCCAGTGTCGCCTTTGGCGCCAAGGACCAGCACACCCTGCGCGCCTTCCTCGACGCCGAGGCATTCGACGGGCCGTCGTTGATCATCGCCTACAGCCACTGCATCGCCCACGGGATCACGATGCAGACGGCGCTGCAGAACCAGAAGGCCGCGGTGAACACGGGCCAGTGGCTGCTATACCGCTACGATCCGCGGCGACCGGCTCAGGGGGAGGCGCCGCTCCTCCTCGACTCGAAGCGCCCGAAGGCACCCGTGAGCGCCTACCTCAACATGGAAAACCGCTTCCGGATGCTCACACAATCGAGCCCCGAGGTCGCGCGCAAGCTCTTCCGGGCGGCCCAGGACGACGCCGATCAACGCTTCGCGCTCTACGAATTTCTCGCCAGCCGGCCCAGCGTCGCGGCGACGGAATAGGAGGAACAGATGGACCTATCCACGAGCTATTTGGGGTTGCCCCTCCGCACGCCGCTGGTCGCCTCGTCGTCGCCGC
>JAGQJP010000133.1 GCA_020430585.1 Myxococcales bacterium
CGTCTGAACCGCCTTGATGCCGGAGAGCACCTTGTCCACGTACATCGTGTGCAGCAGCGGCTCGTCGTAGCCCGTCTGGAACTTGTCGGCGCAGACGAGGAACCGGTAGGGATCCGACTGGATCTTCTCGGCGATCTGACTCGACGGAAAGCCATTGAGTGAAGACTCGGTCACCTTGGCGCCCGCGTACTCGTGCTCGCCGGAGAACGCGACGATCGCCTTGTACGGACTCTTCCGCTCATTCAGATACGCGCCGATTGCGTGGAAGTACTGGATCGCCCGCTCGATCCCTGTCGTCACGACCATCGCGCGCGCCTGACCGCCGATCTTGTTCCGCGCGATCACCTGCTCGTGGAAGTGATCGACCATGATCTCGGCCTTGAGGCGGATCGCGTGGTCGTGGCTCTCGACATAGCGCCATAGCTTCTTGTGGGCGCGCTTCGCGTCGAACTCCGGGTCGTCCTCGATCGTCTTGACGATCTTGATGTAGCTCTCGACGGGCGTGTAGTGCGCGAGGACGTCGAGGATGAAGCCCTCCTGGATCGCCTGCTTCATCGTGTAGCTGTGGAAGGGCCTGTGGCCGACCGTTCCGTCCGGCTTCGGAACGGGCTCGCCGAAGATCTGGAGCGTCTTGTTCTTGGGCGTCGCAGTGAAGGCGAAGTAGCTCGCGTTCGGGAGCAGCTTCTTCGACTCCATGAGCCGGTTGATCTGGTCCTCGAACGTCTCGTCGTCGTCAACGTCGCCCGCCGCGGCGAGCGCCTGCGCGAGCGCCGCCGACGTTTTTCCACCCTGGCTCGAGTGCGCCTCGTCGATCACGATCGCGAAGTGCCGCTTGCGGTGCTCGCTCCCGATCTCATCGAGGATGAACGGGAACTTCTGCACCGTCGAGATGATGATCTTCTTCCCCTCGGCGAGAAGCTTGCGCAGGTCTCCCGCACTCTCGGCGTGGCCGACGGTGGCTCCGACCTGCGCGAACTGCCTGATCGTGTCGCAAATCTGCTGGTCGAGGATCTTGCGATCCGTCACGACGATGATCGAGTGGAAGACGGGTTCGTCTTTTCGCTCGAGACCGATGAGCTGATGCGCCAGCCAGGCGATCGAGTTCGACTTGCCGCTGCCCGCCGAGTGCTGGATCAGGTACTTCCGGCCAGCACCCTTCGCTTGTGCATCCGCGAGCAATCGACGCACGACATCGAGCTGGTGAAAGCGCGGCCAGATCTGCACTGCCATCTTCTTGCCGGTCTTCTCGTCCTTGGTTTCGACGACCTGTGCGTAGTTCTCGAGGATGTTGATCAAGCCGTCGCGGGTGAGGATGCGCTTCCAGAGATAGTCGGTCTTGAGCCCGTTCGGGTTCGGCGGGTTGCCGGCACCGTCGTTCCAACCTTGGTTGAACGGCAGGAACCAGGAGGCCTTGCCTTTCAGGTGAGTGCAGAAACGCACCTCGTGGTCGTCGACGGCGAAGTGCACCACGCACCGCCCGAACTCGAATAGCTTCTCGCGCGGGTCGCGATCGCGCTGGTACTGCACGACGGCATCGTCCACCGTCTGCTTGGTCAGGCTGTTCTTCAACTCGAATGTCGCGACGGGTAGGCCGTTGATGAAGAGGCCCAGATCGAGGGCACGCTTCGTCTCATCGCGGCTGTAACGGAGCTGGCGGGTGACACTGAAACGGTTCTGGGCATAGCGCTCGGCAGCCTTGTCGTTGCCCGGCGAAGGCGTGCCGTAAAAGAGGTCGATGTGGTGCGGCCCGTGGTCGAGCCCGCTGCGCAGGACGTCGATGGTGCCGCGCTTCGTGATCTCGCCTTGCAGCCGCGCGAGGAACTTGCGGCGTGTCGGCCCGTCCTCGCCGAGGGCGAGGGCCTCGGCAACATCCGCCTGGGTCTCGTGCAGGAATGCGGATAGCTGCGCGAGATCCACGCAGTACTCGCGGTCGTAGTCGTTGGGAGCACCGCAGATCCAACCCGCGCTGTACGCGGCGGGGCGCTCGCGGACAGCTTCGGCCTTGGCCGCCCCGGGATCGCAGGCCGAGCCGGTAAGCGCCGTGCAGATCAGCCGCTCGAGGCCGCGCTCGCTCGTATCTGTGGTCATCAGGCAACCCCACTCCGGCAGGCGATCAAGTACCCATCAAGCACCGAATGACCGTGTAAGTATCGGTTTATAAATAAGATTTTCTGATGTAGCGCCACCCCTCGGCACGCCGAGGGGTGCGCCCATCAAGTACGCCCTTCACGCCCGGCCCTCTCCGGGAGCCGCCCAGAAGGGCAGATACCGCATGAGCTTGGGGGCCGCCGTGGGGTCCGCCGGAACGATGGCCCCCGCCTCAACAGCCTCCCGGATCAGCCGCGAGACGTGCGCCCGGTTGTGCTCCTCGACACCAAACCGCGCGCGAAGCGTCGTGTTCGTCATCTCTTTGCGCGTGACGTAGCAGAGGCAGGCGTGCGTGTAGCAGGCGCGCACCCTCTCCTCCTTGTCCATCGCTGACAAGGGCTTGTGCGCAAAGAGAACTGCGCGCGTGAACCCGTCCGGGCTCTCGAAGAGCGGCGCCGGAAGCTGGTAGAGCTCGACTTGGAAGACGACCTTGTCGATCCCGCTGCCCCGCTCCTCACAAATCCGGAAGCGGCGCATGAGTGAAGCGAGCGCCTCGTTGCGTGACCGCGGCGGCGTGTCCACGAAACGCTGCGTGTCCACCAACGGCTCGCCCGGGTTCGTGACCTCGATGCGGTCGTCAAAGATCTCGATCATCGGGCCCGCGCCCGTGATGAAGAAGTCCTGGTGGATGAGTGCATTGGCTACCAGCTCGCGCACCGCGAGCTCGGGGAACATCGGAACGCTACGACGCAGCGCTTGCTCGATGACCTCGTTGGCGGGTAGCAGGCCATGGATGTACGCGACCAACCCTTCGAATCCACACGCGTACCCCTTGGTGCCCTCTCGCTCCTTCAACGTTTCGGTCCGATCGCCGCCGCGGTACTGGACGACTCGCACCGCTTTGCGCCGCAATCCGTGAAAGGTCTCGATCCGCTTCGCAAACAGAATTGCGCCGAGATTTGTTATGTCCCAACCACCCGCGTCGCTCCGGCAAATCAGTCGATCATCGGCCAAGGCTGCGAGGATGCCGTCCCGGTCCGCGGGTAGGGGCTGCTCCAGCAAGTCGAAGTAGGCTGGATAGTCGAGCAGGCGGAGCACGTCGTCGCTGGTCGTGCGCTCGGCCGCAACTCCATCTTCGAAGGGCGTTCGATCGAAGATGCGCCACAGCGCACGTTCCTTCTCCGGATAGTCCTTGAGCTTCTTCTTGTACGTTCCGACGCGGATATACTCCTGGCCACGAAAGCGAACCGGGTGACGCGCAGCGCGAGCGATCTCGAGCAAGACCACCCGAGCACCCTCGATCTCGACGGCGAAGAACCGGAAGTCGATCTTGGGCTCGAGCAGACGTAGAAGCCAGCTCTCGAGCTCCTCGTTGCCGACCCGCGCGCGCCGCGGATCGAAGCTAGTTCCGACTACGACGTGGTCGGCATCCCGCACGCCCCAGACCAGATACGCGTAGGCCTTCCCGACGAGTGCCGCGGCATTCGCCAGCGCCGAGACGTACTCACCGATTGCC
>JAGQJP010000134.1 GCA_020430585.1 Myxococcales bacterium
CTCGGGCGCCTTGACCTCGGGCGTCTTCGGCGTCTCGGGCGCCTTGACCTCGGGCGTCTTCGGCGTCTCGGGCGCCTTGACCTCGGGCGTCTTCGGCGTCGTTGCGTCGGCGACGATCTCGGGGCCCTTCGGCGTCGGCGTGTCGGGCTTCAACAGCGCATCGATGCTCGTGATTCCGAGCTTTGCCAGCGCCGGGTTCAGCTGCGGATGGGTTCGGTCCAGACGCGCAGCGTACACGAGTAGGGTGCGCGCTCGTTCTGTCTTACCGCGCGCCTTGAGACGCAGCGCTTCGTCCACCAAGCCGCGCACGATCGGCTCTCGATAGGTTTTCAACGCCGTGTGGTTCGGAGAGAGCTTGGAGAGCTCTTGTACGGTGGCGACGAAGCTCCCGGTGTTCTTTTCGAGCCAATCTCCCTTGTCATAGAGTCGAATCAGCGTGGTCGCGAGCCGGTCGGCCTTGCTCGGGCTGATCGGAGTTTGCGTCGTCTCGGTCTTTCCGTTCTCGACGGTCTTGGGACGGCGCGAACGGATGATCAGGAAGACGACCACCAGCACGACGACGACGACCACGGTGACGATCCCATAGAGCGTCGCGCTCGAGCGTTTGGTGCGGGCCGTGGCGAAGAGATCGTCATCCTCGATCGGCGCCTGCCCGGCCTGAGAGTCGAACCAGGAATCTTCGTGGCCTGGGGAGGAGTCGTTGGGCCCCAATCCCGTCGGACCGCGGCCGTGGGCCGACGCCGTCGCGCCCTCTGCCGCTTGCAGGTCGACGTCGATGTCCTCGCCGACGTCGTCCACCGCGGGCATCGCGTGCACCGTCGCCGCCTCGTGAATGCTGCGGGTGGCGCTGGCCGCGCCCTGCGCCGGGAGCATCGTCGTCGGTGTCGCCGAGAGCTGCACCTTGGCGACGTCGGCCTGGAGATCGTCCGAGAGGATGATCGTTCGACCTGCCGCGCCAGCTGGTGCCCCAGGGCTGGACTCGTCAGCGAAGTACTTGCGCCCGAGCTTCTGCAGCGAGAGCTCGTCATCGTCTTCACTCGGTTTGGGCGCGTGGCTGGCTTTGACCTGTTGCAGCACGGCTGTCGAGACGCCGGTGAACATCAACGTGTCGGTCCGCTTACCCCTGTCGGCACCTCGCCCGGCCGTGTCTTTACCCGCGCCTTTCGACTTTCCGGGAAGCGCCAGAGCGGGCACGTGCGTCGGTGTCGGCGGCGTCTCCGCTTCGGGCGAAGGGCTCGCGTCGGGCTCGACCTCGATCGCTTCGTCTGGCCTGGAAACGGCTGCCATCGTCGGCATCGTCACCGGAGTGGCGCTCTTTGACGCAGCCGGACCCGTCGCCATCCCGTCTGTCCCCGCGGCGGGGGGCGATGCTGCGACGTCGCTCGCCTGTGTCGTTTGCGGCTCTGTTGCCCCGGCTGAACCGGCAGCCTTGGGCGTGGCCTGCGGGATCACGGGCTTCGGTTGATCGAGTGTCTTGGCGGTTTTCTTCTTCTTCTTGCCCTTCTTTTCCCCACCGCCAGTGAATATCAGCGTCGAGGTTCGCCCCGGCGCGTCCAACGGCGATGGTTTCGAGATCAACGTCGGTTCGGGGGCCGCCTCTGGCTCTGGGGCGCTTCCGGCGCTCGAGTCCGACGCCGCGGGGGCTGCGGGCTCAGCGGCTGCCGGTGTCTGCGCTTCGATCACGACGGTACCGGACTCGTGGCGCGTGGACGCCGACGCTTCGTGCGTCTCGGTAGACTCTCGTGCGCTCGGGCCCTTCTTCGTGCCCGCGTCCACTGCGGGCATCATCGGAATCGTCGCGCTCGGCGCGGGCTCCGAAGCGTGTGCCGATCCCGCTGTGTTCTGCGTCGCCGATCGGAGTGTGCCGCCGGCCTTCTCGTAGAAGGAGGTCAGGGCGTCGAGGAACTCGTCGGCCGAGGCGAAGCGCCGTTTGGGATCTTTCTGCAGCGCCTTGCTGATCACTTTCTCCAGCTCGGCCACGTGCGGTGTGCCCGGCTTCACCAGATGCAGCGGCAGCGGTTTCTCGTAGATCTGCCGTTTGAGCACGGTGTTGACGTTACTCGAGGCGAAGGGCGGTTTCCCCGCGACGATCGAGTAGAGCACGATCGCCACCGAGTAGACGTCGGACTGAAGCGTGCGTCCTTTACCGGAGCAGAGCTCGGGGGCCATGAACTCGGGGGTACCGTAGAACGCCTCGTTGCGGCGTGCCGGTTGAAAGGGCGGGAGAAAATGCCGCATTCCGAACCCGGCCAGGGAGACGCCGCTCTCGCGCACGAACATCAGCTCCGGTTTGATATCGAGGTGCAAGACACCGTGTTTGTGGGCCGAGGAGAGGGCCCGTAGAAAATAGATCCCCTGCTCGGCGGCGGCGAGGGTGATCGCCCGCTTGTCGCCCTTGAGCGCATCGAGCAGCGGTGTGCCGCCGCGGTGGTCTTGGGCGATGAAGGCCCGCGAGTGCTCCTCGCCGACCTCGAGGAGCGAGGCGATGTCGGTATTTTGCGCTTCGGCGAGCTTGTCGTGCTCCTCGCGCAGGGAGCTGACCGCTTCATCGTAGCGGGAGAGGGGGTCGGCGAGCAACCAGACGAGGATCGGGTTGGCCACGCCCGGCGTCGTC
>JAGQJP010000135.1 GCA_020430585.1 Myxococcales bacterium
GTGAGACCTGCTCGAAATCCGCCCCGGCGATACGCCCCTGGGCTTCGATGTAGTCGAGGTCTCTCGTGCCGCCAAAACCCGCGTCGACGGCCCATTTTACGCCGATCTCTGCCACGTCACCGAGCTCGGTCGGGCTCAGTCGCAGATCGCGACGTCCCGTGCCGACACCAGCGGGGACAGCGGCGAAGAGCCCCTCGATCAGCGCATCGAGCTGTGGTTCGGCGGCGGCGCGCAGTAGCGGCGTTCGCAACAGTCGCACGCCGCAGTTGATGTCGTAGCCAACGCCGCCTGGTGACACCACACCACGGTCGAGATCGAACGCGGCGACACCGCCGATCGGAAACCCGTAGCCCCAATGGATGTCCGGCATCGCAAACGACGCGCGGACGATCCCCGGCATGCAGGCGACGTTGATCACCTGTTGTAGGCACTGGTCACCGCGGATCGCGTCGATCAGCTGGTCGTCGGCGAAGATCACCCCATCGACGTTCATCGGCCCCTGCTTTGGGATACGCCAGCTCGTCTCGTCGATCCGCTCGAGCTCGACGGAATTCGACGAGAGGGCAGGGCGCGGCCGGTGACCCTTTGTGCGCGTGTTTGACCTTTGATGATCGCTGCGATCACCCTTTCCACGTGGGGTTCCACGTTTTTTTGCCACCCGTCGCCTCCCGCTGTTACAGGTCGAAGACGACCCTCGCGCGCCAGAGATCGCGCTTTTCTTCGACGAAACACATCTGATGGTAGGTCGGCGCCTTGACCGCCACCTGATAGTCGTGTTTCTCGCGCCGCCAACTCTCACCGAAGGCGTGTAGCACGAGCCGGTGCGCCTCGCAGACGACGACCTCGATTCGCGACGCGACGAGCCCGTCGACGTCGAAGCGAAAGATCAGCTCGTCATAGAGGTTGAAGAGCAGTGCCGCGTCGTCCGCTCCCGCGACTTCGATCGGCGTCTCTCGGAGGCCGTCGATGCGGGACAAGCCGATCACCAGATCGTAGAAGGCGAGGGCGCAGTGCCGATAGAGCTCGGCGCGCGACGTTCCGACGACTTCGATCGCGCAGTCTCCGGTGTGGTCGAGCTGGCGATAGAACGCCGCCGTCATCGACGCTATTCGCCGTCGAGACGCCCGAAGCGCTCGTATTCTCGACGGAAACTGAGGGTCTCGAGGGATTCCATGCGATCGATGTACAACACGCCGTCGAGGTGGTCGTACTCGTGCTGAAAGACGATCGCCGGAAAACCCGAGAGCTCGCCTTCGACCAATTTGCCATCGCGCCCCTGGAAGCGCACCTTGATTCGCTCGTGGCGCGGGACGAGCCCCATCACGTCGGGTATCGAGAGGCAGCCCTCCATCGACTCGACGTGGTCGTCACCGATCGGCGAGTATTCGGGGTTGACGACGATCGTCAGCGGCTGAACCGCGCCGGTCTCGCCATAGCGCGGCGAATCGCTCGGCACCTCCATCACGAACAGACGCCAGCTCTGATGAACCTGGGGTGCGGCGAGGCCGACGCCGTCGTACTCGACCATCGTGTCGACCATGTCGTCGATCAGCTGTTGGATCTCGGGCGAGCGCAACATCTCGTCCGGGATCGCGTCGGCGACGGTCCTCAGAATTGGATGCCCCATCCGGGCGACTTTCAAAATCGACATCCTCACTCCTTGCAACGGCGGTCGAGGGTTCGATTATCGCCCGGACGAGGCTCGATGACAAGCGTGGTGCAATTGTGTTGACAAGCCAACGCCGCTTGGTCCACAATCGTCGGCGTTCCGAGGGGGGACGGCGAATGAGCGATGAGAGTCGTTCCGACGAGCTGAAAGAGCAATTCAACATGTTCGTCAAGGCGGCGGCCACGGGGCTGAACGACTTGAAGAACGCGGTCGTCTCGACGGCTCAGGTCGGGCGCTTGAAGCTCGACGTCACGTTTCTGCGGCGCAGCCGCGATCGGATGCTGAGAGATCTCGGCTCCGCGATCGTCGCTGCCGTCGCCAGCGGTGACGTGATCCTCGAGGGCGAGCTGCAACAGCTCTGTGAGCAGATCGCCGAGGTCGATGCGAAGATTCGAGACGAAGAGGCGCGCGTCGACGAGCTGCTCTTTCGCACGGATCTCGACCCCCACGACGACGCGCCTCCGCCGGACGCTCCCGAGGAGGAGACGGTGGTCGACGCCAAAGTCGACGCCAAACCCGAGTGACCCGGCGGTTCGCTGGAGAGCTCGACGTTCTTTGCATGTTCTGGGGCCATAGCTCAGCTGGGAGAGCGCATGAATGGCATTCATGAGGTCAGGGGTTCGATCCCCCTTGGCTCCACCAACACGACGAAAGGCAGGCATAGCCTGCCTTTTTCTATTTCTGCCCACAGGAACCGTCGATGAAACACTACCGAACGTGCTGTCTCTGCGAAGCGTTCTGCGGCCTCGAGATCGAGCACGACGGCCGGCGTGTGCTCGCGATCCGCGGCGACGAGGCGCACCCCTTGAGCCGTGGCCACATTTGTCCCAAGGGCGTCGCCCTGCAAGACCTCCACGACGATCCCGATCGCCTGCGCCAGCCGCAAAAGCGGACCGCACTGGGTTTTCAGCCCGTCTCCTGGGAGGCGGCCTACGATGAGATCGCCGAGCGGATCGCCGCGATCCAGAACGAGCATGGGACCGATTCGGTCGCGCTCTATTTCGGGAACCCCTCGGTGCACAGCTTCGAGACGCTCCTGGCGCTTCCGGCGCTGATCGCCGCCGTCGGCTCGCGCAACCGGTACAGCGCGTCCTCCGCCGACCAGTGGCCGCACATGTTCGCGGCCTACATGATGTTCGGCAATCACCTGCTCTTCTCCGTCCCGGACCTCGAGCGCACCGATTTCATGGTGATCCAGGGCGGAAATCCGGCGGTCTCGAACGGCAGCTTGATGACCTCGGGCGACCCCGTCGGCAAGCTGAAGGCGATACGCAAGCGCGGCGGCAAGCTGATCGTGATCGATCCGCGCCGCACCGAGACGGCGAAGCTCGCCGACGAGCACCACTTCCTGCGTCCCGAGAGCGACGCCTGGCTGCTCGCAGCCGTCGTCCACACCCTCTTCGCCGAGAAGCGGACGAACCTCGGGCATCTGCGGGGCTACGTCGACGGACTCGAGGCGCTCGAGGCGGCCTTCGCTCCCTTCTCCCCCGAGAGCGTCGCCACCGCGGTCGGAATCGAGGCTGACACGATTCGGCGCCTGGCGCGCGAGTTCGCCGCCGCAAAACGGGCGGTCTGGTATGGCCGCGTCGGGCTCTGTACCCAACGCTTCGGTGGCGTCGCCGCCTGGCTGCTCAATCTGGTCAACATTCTCAGCGGCCACTTCGACACCCCCGGGGGGATGATGTTCCCGCGCCCGGCGATCGATCTTCCACGCCTCGCCCCGTTCGTCGGCGAGCGAGGTGGGTATGGGCGATGGCGCAGCCGCGTGCGCGGTGTCCCCGAGTTCGCCGGCGAGCTCCCCGTGAGCGTCCTCGGCGAAGAGATCGAGACGCCCGGGAGAGGGCAGATCCGCGCGTTGATCACCGTTTGCGGTAACCCGGTGCTCTCGATTCCGAACGGCGGTCGCCTCGAACGGGCGCTGAGCCAGCTCGACCTCTTCGTCGCCTTCGACATGTACCGCAACGAGAGCACGGCCCACGCCGATTTCATTCTCCCGCCCGGCTCACCACTCGAACGGGCGCACTACGGTCTCGGCTTCGAGCTGCTCTCGGTTCGCAACTTCTCTCAGTATTCTCCGCCGCTCTTCGAGCCGCCGAGCGGCGCCCGAGGCGATTTCGAGTCCGTGCTCGAGGTCGCCGAGCGGATCGCTCGACGAAAGGGCGGTCTCAAGGCTCGTGCGATCGCCGCATCCGCGTGGGGGATGCGACGTGCCGGCGCGAAACGACTCCTCGATGGGAGCCTGAAGCTCTCGCGCGCCGTCGGTGGCAACCGCGAAGGATTGACCGTGGCGAAGCTCGAAGCGGTCGACCACGGCATCGATCGCGGTCCGCTGGAATCGGTGCTGCCCCAGCGACTGCACTGGACCAAGCAGCGCATTCGCCTACACCCGCCAGAGCTGCTCGCCGACCTGCGGCGCGTGCGTCTGGCGATGGAGGAGGCGACCGCCGCCGACGGTTCGCAGCTGCTCCTGATCGGACGACGACAGCTGCGCGGGAACAACTCCTGGATGCACAACTCGACTCGGCTGATGCGGGGCAAGGACCGTTGCACGCTGCTGATGCATCCGAGAGACGCCGAAGAGCGCGGGCTCGACGAGGGCGACGCGGTGGTCGTCCGTTCACGAGTCGGCGCCGTGACGGTGCCGATCGAGCTGAGCGAGGACATGATGCCCGGCGTGGTCAGTCTGCCCCACGGCTTCGGCCACTCTCGCGAGAGGGCGCAGCTCGCTGTGGCGAGTCGAAATCCCGGCGTCAGCGCCAACGATCTGACCGACGACCTCGTCTTCGATACCCTCTCGGGGAACGCTGCCTTCAACGGTGTCCCGGTCTCGGTCGACGCCGGCCGCTGAATCTCGCGTTGACCCTCGTCCCCTCGCGGGCTATACTCAAGTCACGTTTCCTTCAACTTTCAGGTAGTTCGACGACACGAATGACGCACGATGGTCGATGTCCGGCATGTGATGCAGAAGGAGCTGTCGGCGCGGCGTGTCCATCGGCGGAGTGCGTCGGCAAGGATCTGCACTTCATCCCCAGCGAATACGCGAAGAAGCTGCGGCTGAGAGGCGTGGTCTTTCGCGATCCGAACCTCGGTCGCAGCGTCGGAGACTTCCTGCTCGTCGACATCCTTGGCCGCGGCACCTACGGGCGCGTCTATCTCGCGCTGCAGGCCCCGCTCTGGATGAAAGCGGCCCTCAAGCTCTTGACCTACGACCACGACGATCCCGAGGTGAAACGAGATGTGCGCTCGAAGTTCGAGCGCGAGGCGGTCTCCCTCTCGAAGCTGGCGCATCCGAACATCGTGCGGCTGATCAAGTACGGCTTCTGGGCCGAGCAGCCCTTTCTGGTGATGGAATACGTCGATCGAGCGCGGACCCTCAAGCTCGAGCTCGACGAACAGATTCGCCGGGGCGGTGGATTCAGCTTCAAGGTGGTGGACCGCGTGATCAATCAACTGCTCAATGGCCTCGATTGCGCCCACGAGCAGCAGATCATCCATCGCGACATCAAGCCCGACAACATCCTCCTGCAGAACGTGACGGGCGATGCGACCTTCATTCGGATCGTCGACTTCGGGCTGGCGAAATTCACGGAGCAGACCCGAAACACCGCGTATGTTCTGGGCACGCCGGCCTATATGGCGCCCGAGCAGGTGAACAAGACGAACATCGGCCCCTGGACGGATCTGTACGCCGTCGGAGCGATCACCCTCGAGATGATGATCGGGCACCGCCTCTTCTCGGGGGGGTCGGCCCACGACGTGTTGATGCGCAAGAGCGACCCGAGCTTCGATCCCCTCGCCGATGTGCAGAATCTCGAGCTCCCGGGGCGCACGCTCGCGTTCTTTCGCAAGGCGCTCGCTTTCGAGCCGCGGGACCGGCACCAATCGGTGGCCGCGTTTCGCGACGAGATGCGGGAGGTCTTCGGCTCGCTCTCCCGGCTCGAACAGAAGAGCATCGTCCTCGACGATTTGATGAAGGTCCTGGGAAGTCGGGAACGCGATCGCCTCGAGCAGGAACGGCAGCGGCTCGACCAAGAGCGGGCGGAGTTCGAGCGTCAACGGCAGTGGATCGAGCGCGAAAAACGTAGCCTCGAGCAGCTTCGGGAGCGTCTCTCCGTCGAGCTCGGTCCCGAGCAGCTCGCAGCCCTCTCCGCAGAACCCGAACCGCAGCCGGACACGCCACTCCCCGCGCCTGGAACGGAGCCGTCAACGGATTGGGCGAGCTTCAACAGCTCGCCGGATCGCTCGGTCGCCCCACCCGCACGTTTGCGCGGGCGCGCGAGGTCCTGGGCGATCGGTCTGGGTCTCTTGCTCATCGTCGCCACGGGCGCGGCTGTGACGGTCTGGCTCGTCGATCGCGATCGATCGTCGCCAACGCCCTCGCCCCCGCGCAGCGATCGAGGACCAACGATCGGCGTCCACTCGAAGCGGCCCGGCGCGCCCCCGGAAAAGCCGGGCAAGGGTCAGCTGCGCACACCGAAGCCGCGGCCGAAGGAGCCGATGCCGAAGCTCGAGATCATACCCAGCCCGCGTCGGCAACCGACGCCGCCCAATCTCTTGATACCGAAGCCCCGTCCAACGGTTCGGCCGCGAGATCCCGGAATTCCGACGCCAAAACCGACGCCGAAACCGACCACGCCGCCGAAACCGATCGCGCCGCCGAAGCCGATCACGCCGCCGTCGCGGAGCAACGTGCCGCGCCTGTCGAGCTGCCGCGCCGCGTGCGACTACTGGGGTGGATGTTTGCGTCGCGTCGGCACGTACAAAGGAAGAGTTTCAATGATGACAGATGGTTGTGTTCGTCAGTGCGAATACTACCAGTCGAATACGAACTTTTCCCTCGCGACCGTCGCCAAGAGCCTCTTTCGCTACTGCGAGCTCTTCGCTCCAGAGAAGGGGCCGGCCCCTTTCGACGAGTCGAAGCTGACCTGTGACGGGCTCTGCGACGAGATGGCGACCTGCTATCGTGCCCGGGGAATCCCGATGACCAGGGCGATGCTGAAATCGACCTGTGAAGCGAGCTGCAAACAGCTCGTGCAGCGCACGGTGATCGGCTTTTTCAAGATCACCGTCGAGTCCGCCTGTGCATCCCTCAAGCAGGTGAAAATGCCATAGTCTGTTGGACGATGAGTATGCCGCTACTGGCCAATTTGAGCGACCGGATCTACGACATCACCCACATCGCCCCGGCGATGCAAGAGAAGATGGTGGTGACGATCATCGCGCTGACCCTGCTCTGGGTGATGCGCTACGTCACGCTGCGCGTGATCTGGAAACGAACCCAGGACGCCCGAGCCCGCTTCAACTGGGGCCGAACGATTCAGGGCGTGACGATCTTCGTCGGAATCCTCTTGATCGGCCGGATCTGGTTCCAGTTCTTCGGTTCGTTGACGACGTACCTCGGCCTGCTCTCCGCAGGGATCGCGATCGCCCTCAAGGACGCGCTGGTGAATCTGGCGGGCCGTGCCTGGATCCTCTGGGAGCGACCCTTCGCGATCGGCGACCGGGTCCAGATCGAGCAGTACACGGGCGACGTCGTCGACATGCGGATGTTCCAGTTCACGCTGCTCGAGGTCGGCAATTGGGTCGCCGCCGATCAGAGCACGGGACGTGTCGTCCACATTCCCAATGGCTGGGTCTTCACCAAGCCGCAGATCAACTTCAACGATGGCTTCGACTACATCTGGAACGAGATCCCCGTGCTGGTGACCTTCGACAGCGACTGGGAGAAGGCGAAGCTGATCATCTCGCTCGTGGCGAAGAAGCATGTCGGCGAGCACGCCGAGCGGGCGGAGGAGCAGATCAAACAGGGAACGAAGCGCTACTTCATCCACTACACGCGCTTCACGCCCACGGTCTACACGTCGGTGAGAGATTCTGGGGTTCTTTTGACCTTGCGCTACCTCGTTCCTACGCGACAGCGTCGCGGAAGTGACCAGGCGATCTGGGAGGAAGTGCTTCACGAATTCGAACGTCGCCCCGATATTGAATTTGCCTATCCTTCGCAGGCAATCTATCACCATCCACGAGGGTCTGTCGGACCTCGGACAACCCCTGACGAGTCGTCGACCCCGATTCCCACCCCCCCCGAAACAGGGACCCCGCCCGCGGATTGACGCGCGGCAAACGATTTTGCGCGCACCTCCGTGATTGAATTGCGCCGCGGTTTTCTGTTATGAAGGAAGGAAACCATCTCGGAGGATTCGATGAGCAAGGTCATTCAAGCGATCGAGCAGATCGGGCAAAGCCTGTGGCTGGACTATATTCGCCGCGAGTCGCTGAAGAACGGCGAGCTCGCGCGTCAGGTGACCAAAGAGGGGATCGTCGGCTTGACCTCCAACCCCTCGATTTTCGAGCAAGCGATCGCCCATTCCAAAGACTACGATGAAGCGCTCACGGCGCTGCTGGCGGCTGGGAAGAGCGACGTCGAGATCTATGAGGCGCTGGTCGTCGAGGACATTCAGCTCGCGGCGGACATCCTGCGCAAGGTCTACGACAAGACCGACGGGCGTGACGGCTACGTGAGCCTCGAGGTCTCGCCGCTATTGGCCCGCGACACGAAGGCGACGATCGAAGAGGCCAAGCGACTGCACAAGCTCGTCGACCGGCCGAACCTGTTGATCAAGGTTCCGGGCACCGCCGAGGGGTTGCCCGCGATCCGGGCGTTGATCGCCGAGGGCGTGTCGGTCAATGTCACGCTGATCTTCTCCCAGCGACAATATCTGGAGGTCTGGGAGGCGTTCGTCAGCGGGATGGAGGATCGGCAGAAGGCGAAGCAGCCGCTGAAGCCCGTCGCCTCCGTCGCCTCGTTCTTCGTTAGCCGTATCGACAGCGCCGTCGACGCCAAGCTTCCCGCGGGCTCTTCTTTGCAAGGGAAGGCCGCTATCGCCAACGCCAAAGCGGCATACCAGCAGCATCTCGAGGCGATCTCGGGTGAGCGCTGGCGCAACTTGGCCGCGGACGGAGCGCGTGTCCAGCGGATGCTCTGGGCCTCGACGAGCACGAAGAACCCGAGCTATCCCGACACGATGTACGTCGACAACCTGATCGGGCCGAACACGGTCAACACTCTGCCGCCACAGACCCACAAGGCGTTCCTCGACCACGGCAAGGTCTCCAACGCCCTGACCGAGGATCTCGCCGCCGCGCGTCGCACGCTGCAAGGGCTTCCCGTGGCGAGCGTCAATCTCGAAGCCGTCTGCGATGATCTCGTGGCCGACGGGGTGAAGAAGTTCGCCGACGCGTACACCAAACTGATCGCCGCGATCGCCTCGCGGCGAAAGTAGCGGCTGTCAGTCGCTCGAAAGGACTCTCTGATGGCAAATGGAACCGTAGCGGTGACCGCCACCGCGGCCGCGGGTGATCCGCTCTTTCGCGAGCGGCGCCCCGAGCCGTGCGTCGTCGTGATCTTCGGAGCAAACGGCGATCTGACGCACCGCAAGCTCGTGCCTGCGCTCTACAATCTCTCGCTCGATGGGCTGTTACCTCAGCCCGAGGCGGTGATCGGCTTCTCTCGCTCGGCCAAGACCGACGCGCAGCTGCGCACCGAGCTCGAGGAATCGACCGCACGCTTCTCACGTTCGAAGCCGCTCGACGCCAAGATCTGGTCCACGTTCGCGAGCTCGCTACACTATGTCTCGGGGACCTTCGAAGACCCGGCATCGTTCGAGCGCTTGGCGGCAAAGGTTTCAGAGCTCGAGGAGCGTCTCGGACTGCCAGGAAACCGTCTGTTCTATCTGGCGACGCCACCGCGTGCTTTCGCTCAGGTCCTCGAGGGCTTGAAGGGCGCGGGCCTGCTCTATTCCAATGTGAACGGCACTCCCTGGTCTCGGGTGATCATCGAGAAGCCCTTCGGTCGGGACCTCGAGTCGGCACGTGCGCTGAACAAAGAGGTGCTCAGCGTGCTCGACGAGCGCCAGGTCTACCGAATCGACCACTACCTGGGCAAGGAGACCGTCCAGAACATCCTGGTCTTTCGCTTCGGCAACGCCATCTTCGAGCCGCTCTGGAATCGAAAGTACATCGACCACATCCAGATCACCGCTGCCGAAGAGGTCGTCGTTGGGACGCGCGGCGGGTTCTACGACAAGACCGGGGTCGTGCGCGACGTCGTGCAGAACCATCTATTGCAGCTGTTGGCGCTGGTGGCGATGGAGCAGCCGATCTCCTTCCGTGCGGACGAGATTCGCAACGAGAAGGTCAAGGTGCTGCGCACGCTCCAACCGATTTACGGCTCGCAGATCGAGGACGGGATCGTCTTCGGACAGTATCGCGGCTACCACGACGAAAAAGACGTCGCACCGGGCTCGCGCACGCCGACGTATGTCGCGCTGAAGGCGGAGATCAACAATTGGCGCTGGCAGGGCGTGCCATTCTACATCCGCGCCGGGAAGGGGCTGAAGACCCGCGACACGGAGATCGCGATCCATTTCCAGTCGCTACCGCTCTGCCTCTTCGGCAAGGACGACGCCTGCCAACGGCTGTCGGACAACGTGCTGACGATTCAGATTCAACCCGACGAGGGGATCGACCTCGAGTTCAACTCGAAGGCGCCGGGAGACGACCTGACGATCGGCAACGTGATGATGCGCTTCACCTACGCGGGGGCATTTGCCAAGCAGCCGAGCGAAGCCTATGAGCGCTTGATCCTCGACGCGATGCGCGGCGACGCGACGCTCTTCGACCGCTCGGACGGAGTCGAAGCGGCCTGGGACTTCATCGCGCCGATCAACGCAGCCTACGAAAACGAGCGTGACCAGGTGCCCCACTCGTACGAAATCGGTAGCGAGGGGCCCGCGGAAGCGGCCGAGCTCCTGCGACGCGACCGACGCCTCTGGCGTCCGCTCTGAGCGGTCATGAAGATCGACGTTTTCAGCACAGAACGCTTTGCGGCCGCGGCCGCCGAGCGGATCGCCGACGCGATCGCCGATGTTTGGCGATGCACACCCGTCTGTCGCCTCGCCCTCGCCGGCGGATCGACACCTGGCGTGGTCTACCGCGCCCTGGCGCAGCGAGCCCTCGATTGGTCGCGTCTCGAGCTCTTTTTCGGCGATGAGCGCGCCGTCGCGCCCGATGCGCCAGAGAGCAACTATCACGTGGCGCTCGAGGCGTTCGGCGACGTGGCGTCCCAGCTCGTCATCGTGCGGATGCAGGGCGAGGCGGCAGACCTCGAGGCGGAGGCGCAGGCGTATGCGGCGCGGATTGCCGAGGGGCTCGACATCGTGTTGTTGGGGATCGGCGAAGACGGTCACACCGCCTCGATCTTTCCCGGCTCGCCGCTCTTTTCGGCAGCGGTGGACCGACAGCTCGTCGCCGTCGTCCGAGAGAGCCCAAAACCGCCGCCGACGAGGCTGAGCTTGACTCCGACTGCGATCCGCAATGCAGGCCGGCGATTCGTGCTCGCCACGGGTTTGACGAAAGCGGCGATCGTAGCGCAGGCGTGCACGGGCAGCGACGACGAACGGGAGCTGCCGATCCGAATCGCGCGAGACGGCGACTGGCTACTCGACACGGCGGCGGCGACGGGGCTCCCCCACGCGCTGCGCGCGAAACGAGCCGAGGTGTGAAGCGATGAAGACAATCAACGTTCTGGCGGGCGACATCGGCGGTACCAAGACGCTCCTCGCCCTGTTTCGCTTCGACGGAGACGGCCGCGAGGAGATCGCGAGCGAACGCTTCACGAGCGCCGACTTCGACGGGCTCGACGAGATCGTTCAACGCTTTCTGAGCGGGCAGGGGCTGGAGCAGGTCGACGCGGCAAGCTTCGGCGTCGCCGGGCCTGTCGTCGCCGATGAGGCTCGATTGCCCAACTTGCCGTGGCTCGTGAGACGCCGTGACCTCGTCGAGTCGATCCCTTGTCCCCGCGTCGCCTTGCTCAACGACTTCGCCGCCGTCGGCTACGGCCTCTCGGCCCTCGCGCGCGACGATCTGGTCGAGCTGCAACCGGGCACACCCGGCCGCGATGCGCCGATCGCGGTGATTGGCGCTGGAACCGGGCTCGGGCAAGGGTTTCTGTTGCACGATGGCGCCCACTACCGGGTCCACCCTTCCGAGGGCGGGCACGCCAGCTTCGCGCCGCAGAACGAGTTGCAGTGCCGTCTCCACGGCTTTTTGGCGAAGACGTACGACGGCCACGTCTCCGTCGAGCGGGTCGTCTCGGGCCAGGGTCTGGTCAACATCTACCGCTTTCTCGTGGAATCCGAGGGGCGCCCCGAGCTCACGATGGTTCGGGAGCAGATGCAGAGCGAGGACGTTGCCGCCGTCATCAGCCGTCACGCGCAGGCCCAGAGCGACCCGACCTGTGACGAGGCCCTCGGGATCTTCTGCGAGCTCTACGGCGCCGAGGCGGGCAACCTGGCGCTCAAGGTGATGGCCACGGGAGGCGTGTACGTCGCGGGGGGGATCGCACCGCGAATCGTCGAGCGCATGCAAGATGGTCGCTTCGTCACGGCCTTCCGCAGCAAGGGCAGGATGCGCCCGCTGCTCGAGGCGATCCCCGTCGATCTGGTGAACAATCCGTTGGTTGGCCTGTTGGGTTCCGCCGTTTATGCACGACGTCTCGTCGATTGAGAGAGGGGAAGGGACGATGAACGACTCCGCGCGAGCACTGGACGAACTCTGTATCAACACGCTTCGTGTGCTTTCGATCGACGCCGTCGAGAGAGCGAGCTCGGGCCACCCCGGTCTGCCGATGGGCGCCGCGCCGATGGCCTATGCGCTCTGGCAACGGCACCTGAAGCACCACCCCGAAAAGCCCGAATGGCCCGACCGCGATCGCTTCGTGCTCTCTGGCGGCCACGGCTCGATGCTGCTTTACAGCCTGCTGCACCTGACGGGATACGACCTGCCCCTCGAGGAGCTCGAGAGCTTCCGTCAATGGCGTTCGCGCACACCGGGACATCCGGAAGCGGTGATGACGGCGGGTGTCGAGGCGACGACGGGTCCGTTGGGGCAGGGATCGGCGAATGCGGTGGGGATGGCGATGGCCGAGCGCTTTCTAGCTCAGCATTTCAATCGCCCGGGGCACACGATCGTCGACCACTTCACCTACGCCCTCGTCTCCGACGGGGATCTGATGGAGGGCATCTCCGCGGAAGCGAGCTCGCTGGCGGGTCATCTTCGCCTCGGCAAGCTGATCTATCTCTATGACGCCAACGACATCTCTCTCGACGGCCCGCTGACCCTCTCGATGTCGACCGAGGACGTCGCCAAGCGCTACGAGGCATACGGCTGGCACGTGCAGACCGTTCGGGACGGTGACCACGACGTGGAGGCGATCGACCGAGCGATCACCGCCGCCAAAGCGGAGGGCCAGCGCCCGTCGCTGATCCTGATCAAGACCACGATCGGCTTCGGCGCGCCCCACAAGGGCGGCACGTCCGAGGCCCACGGCAGCCCCCTCGGAGCGGCCGAGGTGCGTCTTGTCAAAGAGCGCTTCGGTTTTGACCCGGACAAGAGCTTCGACTTGCCGACGGATGCCGTCGCCGCGTTCCGCACGGCGATCGCCCGCGGGCAGCAGCATGTCGACGCCTGGGAGGCGCGCTTCGCCGCATACCGCGAGGCACATCCCGATCTCGCCGCCGAGTTCGAGCGTCGAATGGCCGACGAGCTTCCAGCGGACTGGGAATCGGCGCTTCCGACGTTTCCTCCGGGAAAATCGGTGGCGACGCGCTCATCGGCGGGGCAGGTGCTCAATGCGCTGGCGGCGCGGGTTCCCGAGCTTTGGGGGGGTGACGCCGATCTCTCCGTCTCGACCAAGACGGCGCTCAAGGACGGTGGCTCGTTCCACGGGCAGAGCGGGAGTGGACGCAATATCCATTTCGGCGTGCGGGAGCACGCGATGGGGGCGATCGCCAACGGGATCTGTTATCACGGCGGCTCTCGTCCGTTCACCGCGACATTCTTCTGCTTCTCGGACTACATGCGCCCAGCGGTACGGCTCGCGGCGCTGAACCATCTGCCCGTCGTCTTCGTCTGGACGCACGACTCGATCGGACTGGGCGAGGACGGCCCGACGCACCAACCCGTCGAACATCTGATGGCGCTACGCGCGATGCCGAACCTGCTGATGATCCGGCCCGGCGACGCCAACGAGGCCGCCGAAGCGTGGCGCGTCGCCCTCGCGAACCGGAGACGTCCGACGGGATTGGTCCTCTCGCGCCAGAATCTGCCGACGATCGATCGCTCGACCCACGGAGCGGCGAGTGGTCTCCGACGGGGGGCCTACGTCCTCGCTGAGGCGGAGGGCGGTTCTCCCGAGGCGATCCTGATCGCCAGCGGGTCCGAGGTCGCCACGGCGCTCGACGCTCGCGCTCTGCTGCAGGCCGAGGCGATCCCGACGCGCGTCGTCTCGATGCCGTGCTGGGAGCTGTTCGACGAGCAAGCCCCAGCGTATCGGGGCGATGTCCTTCCGGCTGGGCCGCTCAAAGTCTCGATCGAAGCCGGTGTGACCCTCGGTTGGGAGCGCTACGTCGGGCCCGAGGGTGAAATGATCGGAGTCGACGCGTTCGGGGCATCGGCGCCCGCCGAACGTTTGATCAAAGAATACGGGCTTTCCGTGGACGATGTCGTCGCCCGAGTGCGCCGCCGCATCGACCGCTGAACGTCGTTTCGACAAGAGGGGTAAGATGACAACAACAATGTGTGATTTCGGCGTGATCGGACTTGGCGTGATGGGTCAGAACCTGGCCCTCAACGTCGCCGACCACGGATTTCGGGTCGCCGTCTGGAACCGCAAGAGCGACCGCAGCTACACGATCATCGACGAGAACCCGGACAAGCCGCTCACCGCCGCCGAGTCGCTGCGCGAGCTGGTAAAGCTTCTCGATCGACCGCGGAAGATCCTGGTGATGATCAAGGCTGGCGCGCCGGTCGACGAGGTGCTCGAGACGCTGATCCCGATGCTCGACGCGGGCGACATCGTGATCGACGGCGGTAACTCGTGGTTCAAGGACACCCAACGCCGCGAGGCGCTGGCGCGGGAGCATCGGCTCAACTTCTTCGGAGTCGGCGTTTCCGGTGGTGAGGAGGGCGCGCGCTTTGGGCCCTCGTTGATGCCCGGCGGCGACAAGGACGCCTACCGGGCGATCGCGCCGATCCTCGAGGCGATCGCCGCCCGCACCGAGTCGGGCCCCTGCGTGACCCACGTCGGCAGCGACGGCGCGGGTCACTTCGTGAAGATGGTGCACAACGGCATCGAGTACGCCGACATGCAGCTGATCGCCGAGGTCTATGACATCCTCTTGCGCGGCGTCGGGCTGGACGCCGAAGCGATGGCGGAGGTCTTCCGTCGCTGGAACGAAGGCCCGCTGGCGTCGTTCCTGATCGAGATTACGGCGAAAATCCTGACGGTCAGCGACACGGCCAGCGGCGAGCCTCTCGTCTTTCAGGTCTTGGACAAAGCGGGACAGAAGGGCACGGGCCGTTGGACCGCGCAGGTCGCCCTCGACTACGCCGTCGCCGTCCCGACGATCGCCGCCGCCGTCGATGCCCGCGTCCTCTCGAGCTATCGTTCGCTGCGCCTGCGCTTCGCCGACATCTACGATGGGCCGTCGACGGGCACCGCCGAGGTCGCGCCGGAGGAGCCGATCCAGGAGGTGCACGACGCCCTCGTCGCGGCGAAGATCGTCTCCTACGCCCAGGGTCTCGATCTGATCCGCACCGCCTCGAAGGAGCACGGCTGGAATGTCGATCTCTGCGAGATCGCCCGGATTTGGAAAGGCGGGTGTATCATTCGCGCCAAGCTGCTCGACGAGATCATGCAGGCGTACAAGGCGCAGCCCGATCTGCCGCACCTGCTCCTTGCCCCGGCCTTTGCCCAGCAGGTCGCCGACGGCCAGCTCGCCTGGCGACGTATCGTCTCACTCGCTGCGGCCCACGGGATTCCAGTGCCGGCGCTTTCCGCCGGGCTGTCGTACTTCGATAGCCTGCGCACGGCGCGTTTGCCGCAGAACCTGACGCAAGCCCAACGGGACGCCTTCGGCGCTCACACCTACCAGCGTCTCGACGACCCCGACGGCCCTTTCATCCACACCGATTGGCTCGACAACTGATCCACGGCAGGCCGTCGAAGACCCTCGGACGTCGCGCCGATCGCCTGAAGGCGCGCCGTCAGTCGTGCTTTTCGATGGTGCCTTCGAGGAAGGACGCCTGTTTCTGAAACCCGAGGCGTGAGAAGGCTTGGATCGCCGTGGCGTTCTCCTCTCGCACGTTCAGGGCGACGCGCGAGACGATCGGGAAGAGCGCCTGCAGCAAGCGCGTTGTGCAGGCGCGCGAGTAGCCCTTGCGTCGATGGTCGGGATGGGTCACGACGTTTCCGATCGCGGCGATGTCATCAACCACCGAGACCGCGTGAATGCCGGCGATCGAAACGATCTCGTCCGCCTCGCGAATCCCGAAGTAGTACCCCGACTCGAGCTGGTACGGCTCAAAGAAATTGTCTGGATAGTGCCGGTAGAGCTGCATGATCCCCGCGGTGTCGGCGTGGGAGAGGGGAAGAACCGCGCTCGTGTCGCCACCCTCGCGAAACGACGCCGCGTCGATCCCCATCCGCAGGGTCGACTTGAGCTCGTTCCAGCGAAAGTAGAGGGAAAGCGCGTGGCGGTGGGTCGGCGAGATATGACAATAGAGCTGTCGCGGCAGCTGCAGCACGATGCCGTGGAGCAAGTGCTGAATGCATTCGGCGTCGCCGCTGGTGATCAGCACCGGAACCCGCAGCCCGTGGTAGAGCAGGACCAGCCCTGCGAGCTCGTCATCGTCGTCGTAGAAACCGAACCATTTGCAGAAGGGGAAGAATTGCGGATCGAGATCGCCGAGTAAGTACGCGTTCTGATAGGGCTTCTTCTGCAGGAAGCGGCGCAGTTCGTCTTTGTCTTCGACCAGCTTGACGCTCACGAGTCAACTCCGACTGGATTCCGAATCTGTACGCTGGTGGCGGCGAAAAACTCGCACCATTGTATCGAGTTCTTTAGAATTGTAAACCCAAAGCGGAGGATCGACAAAGTGTTTCCGAGCGGCCGAGGATTGATCATTCTGGTTCTGGCGCTCTTGGCGGCTTGCAGCGGTCCGCAAAAGCGCCCGCCGCTCCGTCCGCCACGAGTCGTGATTGTCGAGGCGATTCGACCGCGCCCGCTAGGCCCGAGCCCCGAATCTCCGCGACGACCGACACCTCGCCACGAGCGACCGATCGTCCGGCTCACACCGGAGCTCTCGAAGCAGGCGCGCCTCTCGCTTCTCGACCAGGTTCACCCGGGGCTCGCCTCGCGTGGCGCCGAGTTCGTGCGCCGCTGTTGGCAAGCCGGGCTGCGCGTTCGGCTGATCAGCGCCTATCGCGCCTACTCACCGCGCCGCATTCGGCGTACCGCCTCGAACAAGAAGCGACGGATGTGGGCCTCGTGGCACAACTGGGCCCTCGCGCTGGACTTCAGCTTCATCGGGCGCGATGGTCGGACCGAATCGATCCGCCGCATTCGGCGAGGGGACAAGCGCTGGAACCGAGCCGGTCGGATCGCCCGCGAGGTCGGGTTGATCTGGGGCGGCGACTTTCGCAGCGGGCCGGACAAGCCTCACATCGAGTGGCACCCCGGCTATCCGAGCCTGATCAACTACCCGCGGCTGCAGAAGTTGTTGCGAGCGTCCGGTCGCCACGCCCGGTTCTACGAGCGCGTCTGGCGCTGGTTTCCAGCCAGGCGTAGCCACCGACAGCCCGAGTAGGCCAGGGCGGCGACGATTCGGCGGCGCGGCTCAGCGCTCCGGCGGCGCGGCTCAGCGGACCTTGCCCTTCGTTCGAGCGATGCGCTTGATATCCATCTCGAAGGTCACGGCCGCGGTGAGCACGATCCGGCGCAAGGGCAAGATCAGCATCCGTTTGAGGCAGACGGAAAGTCGGTCGTTGGTGCTGTTGTGGCGCGTGTTGATTTCGAATCCACGTTTGGGCAAGGGCTCGACTTCGAAGACGATTCTCCCTTTGAGCCGCTTGAGGTAGCGCGCCGCGCAGCCGCGAAGGCGGGTGTCGTGCTGCGTGGCGATCGACTTGATCTGCTTGCGTTCGGCCTTCGGGCCGCGGGTGCCACGAACCACGAGTGCGATCGTCGCGATCTCATCAGGCGTCGGAGGCGGCAGGCGGCGCGGCGTCCGGTCGGGATAGGGGCGCGGTCTGTAGCGCTCCGGGGGAAGCGGGCTCGTAGGATGGGTTTGTACCGGGTCGTTGTTCGGCGGCACTGGTCCCGTGTTCGGCGGCACCGGTCCCGTGTTCGGCGGCATGGGTCCCGTGTTCGGCGGCACCGGTCCCGTGTTCGGCGGCATGGGTCCCGTGTTCGGCGGCACCGGATTGGGGTTTGGGGGAGCGGGTCCAGTGATCACCGGCGGGGCGTAGCGCGTCGGCGCACGATGTCGAAATCCGCTCAGAAACTCGACCTGTACGACCGCCGAGCGGCTTTGCAGCCCCGACGGGAGATGGGTGCCGAGCCAGGCTGTGAAGCAAACCAATACGGCGCGCGATCCGTGCGGCGGCACCGAGAGGGCGCGCCTGACACGGAGCTGTAGCAACAGGGTGAGCCGACTGGGAAGACCGCCCGTCGAGCGGTCGCTCGCCAGCAGACAGCGGACGAGCGTAACAGCATGGGTCACGAGAGCATGCTCGAGGACGAGACGGTCTCTCGGCGCCTGGGGATCGATGCGCAGACGTACGCGGGCCCCGGACGGCGGGTCGATCAAGATCGGCTCCGCTTGCAGCGTCATACCGATCAGGGTTACGAGGAATATGAGGGCGATGATCATCGGATTCTTCACGGGCATCTCTCCGGATTCCATAGTCATTGGCAGTGTAACACAAGCCGGCGCTGCTCAAAAGTGTCGTGAAAGGTCTTGAAATCGGTAGGCGCCGGTGGTAATAGTGCGTCTCCTGCATCCGAGGAGAGGCACAAATCGATGAGTGACGCTTTGTCTGTTGGACGTGATGTCGATGCCTGGTGTACTCGCTGCCGGATGGA
>JAGQJP010000136.1 GCA_020430585.1 Myxococcales bacterium
CGTGATACCCGAAAGATACTCACCCGCAGCGCGCGCGTCAACAGCTCGTCTTGTCGCCCGACGATCACCAGTCGATTGGCTCCCGGCACGAGCTTGACAGGGCAATCGAAATAGACCCATCCGTCCTTTGCGCGGCTCCAGGCGTGCTTGAAGTAGATCTTGCGCGAGTTGTGGTAGACGTACATGTCGTGCAGCCGCTCATCGTCGGAGAGCGCACGAAGACGGCCGCGGAGCATGATCTCGGAATTGCTCGTCAAGGTGGGCGGTCGGTGCCGCGGGAGGAGCTCGATCATCGGGTTCGAGCGCAGCTTCGGAACGAAGATCGGGTTCGGTAGCGTGTTCGGCGCGCCGCTGAGCAGGCGCAGGCCGCGGGCGTGCACCCAGCCGTGGCGACCTCCGTCCAGCTCGACGCGGACCCAGCCGTCGACTCTGCGATCCACGCGGACGTGAGATCCCTTGGCGAGCGTGCCGAGGGGCGGACCGTCCTCATCCGCGCTGGCGTAGACGTCGATTCGCGGCGCCGTCACTTCGGCCATCCGTGCCGTCGTCTGTTGAACCTCGCGCCCGTTGCGTTCGACGGTGAAGTGAAGTCGGTCGCTCAGCTCGACGTCGGACTCACGATCGTAGAGGCGCAGCTTGAGGCGCACGTCGTCTTTGCGGAAGTCCCGGGTGACGTCGAAGGTGAAGCGGACGATTGTGCTCGCCCCTGGGGCGAGGGCAGAGATTCGTTGCAGTCCGCTACGAATCAGCACGCCATCCCCCGAGCGGTTCCGAATGGAAGCGAGCGTGCGCGCTGAGGCGCCGCGTCCCAGGTTTTGCACGAGACAGAGCAGCACGACGGACTCGCCGGTCTGAATCCGTCCGTCGCCGTTGCCGTGCGGGTCCGTCGGCTGGCACTGATAGCCGAAGCGCGGCCCCGCCGTCGGGCGCACTCTCGCGAAGAGTGTGCGAGTCGCCACGAGCCCGTGCTTTGGACCGTAGATCCGCAGCATCAGCTGCTCGTGCCGCGCTTCGATCGAGCGGGGAATCACGACGGGGACTCTCCAGGTCTTGGTCTCGCCGGCGCGGATCATCCCGAAGGCGAAGTCGAGCTGATCGAAGAGATCGCCGCTCGACCGCGTCACGCCGTAGAGACGATAGAGCGGTTGACGACCCACGTTGCGCAGGCGCGCGACCAGGTTGGTCCTGCGACCCGCGACGAGGCGCGTGGGGCCGCCTTCGAAGTAGAGATCGAGCCGCACCTGAGGCGAGACGGGGTTGGTGCCCTCCGTCCAGTCGACGCCCTGACGGCTCAGCGCGGCGACGAGCTTCTGACGCACCGCTTGTTGCAGCTCGTGGATCAGCGGCGCCGCTGCCTTGAGGAAGCGCGTGCGGTCGACGTTACCGACCGCCTCGAGAAGGCGGTGGGCGAGCTTGGCATCGTCGTCGACGTACGGCTGATCGTGGAATGAGCGATAGACGAAGATCGGACGATCCATCCCCTCGAAATCGTGGCCCTCGCGCAGCGGATGCCGCAGCGCCTGCGAGAGTCGCAGCCGGCGGCGGCCGATCGAGACGTTGTCGGTGCGAATATCGGGCTGAATCCCGCTCTGTCCGATCGACCGCGCCCCGGCGAGCAAATACCGGCGAATCGTGAGCTTCAACGCCGCCACGCGGTCGTCTGATGGGTGTTTGTCGTCTTCGTCGATTTCGTAGAGCACCTGCACGGTGTCTTTCCCGTACGTCGGCTGACCGATCAGGACGGCACG
>JAGQJP010000137.1 GCA_020430585.1 Myxococcales bacterium
CGCTCGCGCCCGCCGCCTCGCGCAGGATCACCGAGTCGAGCATCGAGAAGCCGCCCCCGCCGACTTCGGTCGGCATGTGATGGCTGTAGAAGCCGAGCTCCGCCGATTGTCGTCGCACGCGCCGAACGATCTCGTGCGGATAGCCGCGATCGGCGTCGAGGCCCTCCCGCTCTTCGAGGGGGAGAAGCTCGCGCTTGACCCATTGGAGAAACGAATCACGCATCATCCGCGTCTCGTCGGAGAGCCGAAAATCCATGGGGTCCTCTCGGGGGCTACTCAGGGGGTGATCGGCATCCGCAGCACGACGGGCAGATGGTCCGAGACCAGGTCCTGATAATTGTTGAGCTGCACATTGAGATCGGGGACCAGCGGCGCCTCGTTCCCCGCCTCTTGGTCGAGAGCGCTCGTGATCACGATGTGGTCGAGCATTCGGTGGAACGGCAGGTAGCTCTCTTTTCCGGCGTTCTTCGTCGCCACCGTCAGCACGCTGTAGCGATCGGCGTTGTCGAGGAAGGGGCCCCAGATCAGACCGGAGTCGTCGTCGTCGAGGTCTTGGTTGAAGTCGCCGAGAATCATGATCTGGTTGTCGAAGGGGCCATCGACCCGCGAGCGCACGTAGGTCTCGAGCGCCTTGATCGCCAGCCGCCGCTTGTCGCGGTTCTCTTGTTGCACGCCCGCCTTGAGGTGGACGACGATGATCGTGAAATCGACGGAGGAGCTCTCGACGGTCACCAGCGCCTGAACCGGCGGCCGCGGGAAGATGTCGTACTCGCCCTCGAAGAGCAGCTCGACGTTGGAGACCTTGACTGCCGAGGTCTTGTAGAGCAGCCCGTCCTTCTGCTGTTCGCCCGAGGGAAAGACGTGGGTCGAGAGCACCCCCGCGTAACCGGGTAGGCGGGCGACGAGCTCGTCGAAGGCGGCGTCGTCGGTGATCTCCTGGACGGCGATCAGGTCGAGGTCCATCGAGGCGACGAGATCCGCGGTCGTCTTGATCGTGCTCGCCGTCGCTGGAAATTGTCGCAGGTTCCAGGTCGCCACATCGAGGGTCTGGTCGCCGCCCACCGTGCCGACGAGGTTCTTGTTCGGCGGTGGATAGAGGCTCGTATCGGCGCTCGTGTCGGCGCCCGTGTCATCGGTGGCGTCGACGGAGACGTTCGTGTCGAAGTTGCCCGCCGCGTCGCCGGGCAGCCCGAGATCCCTCTCCCCCGAGCTCCGCCCGCCACAGGCCGCGCTGAGGAGCAAGACGAGGACGAGCCACCATCGAAGCGCGCGGACCCTCCCGACGGAGGCACGGTCGAGCGCGTCGCCGCCGCCCGCTGGTGATCCCGATGATGTATCGTGGAGCGCACAGCCCGAAGCCGCACGTCGAGACGTCTCGTTCACGAGGTACCTCCAGATCGAACGCCGCTCAAAGTGAGGGCATCGGGACATTAGAGCAGAGGCGATCGCCAAAATCAAGGATGAGAACCCACACCGAGCCCGCGTCGGCCGTTTTCTCGAACACAGGGCGCTGCGTTGGCCCCAGACATCCGTTTTCGCCGCTCGGAGACGCTGCGACAGCGACGCGATCAGCTCGACGCGCCGCGCACCCGCTCACGTACGCGCATCCAGATCCCGTCAGCTGGTCGCAGGGTCACAGCGGGCTGGGCGCGCACGGGGTGGTCAGGCAGCAGATCGAGGCAGAAACGGCGGCAGAGCTCGGCGAGGATCAGCTTCGCCTCCATCACTGCGAAGCCTTTGCCGATGCACATCCGATTTCCCGCGCCGAAGGGGATGAACTGGTAGCGATGATGCTCGGCGACACGCTCGGGGGCGAAACGATCGGGATCGAAGCCGAGGGGATTATCCCAGAACTCGGGGGAGCGGTGAATCGCGTAGGGGCTGATCAGCACCGTCGAATCGTCCGGAATCGTGTAGCCCCCCACCTCCACCGCCTCGCAGGTCTGGCGCGCGAAGAGCCAGGCCGGCGGGTAGAGCCGCAGGGTCTCGTCGAAGACCTGTCCGAGGTAGGTCAGCTTCGGCAGGTCGTCGAGCGTCGGCGAGCGGCCGTCGAGGACGCGATCGAGCTCGTCCCACACCCGCTCGCGAACGAGGGGGTGCTTCGAGAGCAGATACCAGCACCAGGCCAGAGCGTTCGCCGTCGTCTCGTGGCCCGCGATGAAGACTGTCACCACCTCGTCGCGCAGCTGCTCGTTGGTCATCCGCTCGCCCGTCTCGTCGTCGACGGCGTCGAGGAACATCTGCAGCAGGTCGTCGCGTCGCTCGCGCCCGGCGCGGCGCGTCTCGATCACCTCGTGGATCAGACGGTCGAGCGTCGCCAGCGCACGACGAAACTTGATGTTTCCTGGGGTCGGCACGGCCAACGGTAGCTGCAGCGGCTGCGTCGTTCGGGCACGCACGTCAGCGAGCAGCAGGTCGAGGGCCTCTGCGACTTCGGCGGCGTCCTTGCTCAGGTCGGCGGAGAGCATCGTCTCGCTGACAATTCGCAGGGTCGCTCTCATCATCTCGCGGTCGACATCGAGGACACCGGAATCGGCGGCGATCGGGGCCCACTCGTTCCCCGTCTCGTGGGCGATGGCGATCATTTTTTCGCCAAACCCCGCCAGGCGCTGTTTGTGAAACGCGGGCTGCGTGATCCGACGTTGGCGTCTCCAGAAGTCTCCGTCGCTCGTCACCAGCCCGTAGCCGACGACCAGGCGCAGCTGCGCGAAGCCGGGTGTCTGCTTGGTAAACGCACGGTGCTTGTGCTGCAACACCTCCTGCACGTAGTCCGGGTGCGTGACCAGATGGAGCGTGCGCGGGCCGAGGACCAACCGCGCCACGCCACCCTGCTCGCACATCGTCTTGACCAAGAGCTGCAAAGGGTTGGCTCGCATCTCGAAAAATTGTCCCAGGACGGGCAACCCCGCAGGCTGGGGGGCCGTGCGATCGGTCATTCGACC
>JAGQJP010000138.1 GCA_020430585.1 Myxococcales bacterium
GCTATTTCTTGTGCGAGATCCGCTCTGCCGCCTCGACGAGGCGAATGAACTCGTGGCGGTAACCGAAGCGGTCGGAGCCGAGGGCGTGACGCGCCACTTCGAGCACCGCGCCGTAGGTCGCCGTACCGCTGTACTTCGAGCCACGCAAGAGCATGCCGAACTGAGCGACCGCCGAAGCGAAGCGGAAGTTGCGCGACGCGTTGGCGAGTGTCGTCGTGCGGTCGGCGACGGGCTTGGTCAAGAGGATGCTGGTCTCGCTCGTCGGCGGCTTGTAGCGGAACTTGATCGTCATCAACTCACGACTCGTCTTCGCTGTCGGATCGAGCTTCGTCCGCTGATACTTCAGGCCGTCGACCTTCGGCAGCTTCAGCTCGACACCGACGGGAACGACTTCGTAGAGCGCGGTGACGGTGTGTCCAGAGCCGAGATCGCCCGCGTCCTTCTTGTCGTTGTTGAAGTCCTCTTTCTTGAGCAGTCGATTTTCGTAGCCGATCAGCCGATAGGCCTGCACCTTCGTCGGATTGAACTCGATCTGAATCTTCACGTCCTTGGCGATCGTGAACAGCGTCCCGCCGAACTCGCGGACCATCACCTTCTGCGCTTCGGCGATCGTGTCGATGTAGGCGTAGTTGCCGTTGCCCTTGTCGGCGAGCTTCTCCAACCGCGAGTCTTTGTAATTGCCCATCCCGAAACCGAGAACGGTCAGGTAGATCCCGTTCTTGCGCTTCGCTTCGACGATGCGAACCAGCTCCCCGTCGCTCGACGGGCCGACGTTGAAGTCGCCGTCGGTGGCCAAGATCACGCGGTTGTTGCCCTCTTTGAGCAGATTCGAGAGGGCGATCTTGTAGGCCAGCTGGATTCCAGCGCCACCCGCCGTCGAGCCACCGGCGGTGAGACGGTCGAGAGCCGCGAGAATCTTCGCCTTCTCGTCGCCCGGCGTCGAGGGCAAGACCAGCCCCGCCGAGCCTGCGTAGACCACGATCGCCACGCGGTCCCGAGCGCGCAGCTTCCCGACCAGCATCTTGAACGCTCTCTTCAAGAGCGGCAGCTTGTTGGCGTCGCTCATCGAGCCCGACGTGTCGATCAGAAACACCAGGTTGCTGGGCGGCAGCTTGTCCAACGGGATGTCCTTTCCTTGCAGACCGATCTGCACCAGACGATGCTTCGGATTCCATGGGCTGACGCCGACCTCGGTCGTGATCGAGAAGGGATGGTCGCCCGTCGGCTGCCGATAGTCGTACTTGAAGTAATTGATCAGCTCCTCGATCCGTACCGCGTCTTTGGGCGGCAACTTGCCGCGCAACAAGTAGCGGCGAAGGTTCGCGTACGATGCCGTGTCGACGTCGATCGAAAAGGTCGACAGCGGCTTGTCCAGCACGCGGACGAAGGCGTTCTCGTAGATCCGGTCGTACTGCTCGGTGTTGAATCGTCGATTCGTCGGGTCCCCGTCCTTGTCGGGGGCGCCGCGGAGGTTCTTGGTGGTCCGCAAGCCGCTGTCCGGCTTCTCGTCTATTTCCTTCTTCTCTTCGTCCTCGACGGGCCCGATCGGTCTCTTGTAGGGCTGGTTGATCGCCAACTTCGGGGCAACCGTGCGCTCGGTCGAGACCTGCGGGGTAATCGTCGGGCTGATCGGTGCGCCATTGACAATCCGATTCGCGTTCTCGCGTCGATCGGAGCGCGACGATTCGCTGCGAATCCGTTTCAAGAAATCGAGGCGATAGGCGATCCCCCCGAGCCCGACGGTGAGAAGCAGCGTCGCCGCGAGGGCGACCCAACGGAGTCTCGACGACGCCGAGCGGGTGACCCTCGGCTTTTCGGCTTCGGCCTCGGCGGAGACGCTCGAGCGCGCCAGATCGGCCAACTGCGCCAGCTGATCGGGCGACAGCTCGGCGTCCAGATAGTACTCACGAACCGCGTCTTTGAGCGGCTTGGTCGGTTGTTCGGTCGTCATGATGCCACCTCCTTCAGTCGTGGCGTATCGAAAGCCGGGGCGATCGCGCGCTGGATTCGGGCCCGCAGTCGGTGCAGGCGTGAGAGCAGCGTACCCCGGGGTGTGTGCATGTGCTCGGCGATCTCCTGGATCGTGTAGCCCTCGACGGCCCACAGATAGAGCAGCTCGCGCTCCGAGGCCTCGAGCTGCGACATCAGCGAAACGACGGTGCTCCGATCGAGCATCAGGTCCTCGAGCGCCGAGAAGCCGACGCTCGAAACCGCGCCTCCCCCTGTCGTCTCCTCGTCGAGGGGCTCACTGGGAAAGCGCGTACGATGGCGTTGTCCGTCAATGAAGGCGTTGCGGGCTATGGCGTAGAGGTAGCCTAGCGGGGGGAGCTCGTCACACCGGTCCTGGCGCGCCTTCTGACGTCGCAGGACCTTCTCCAGGCTGCTCTGTAAGAGGTCGTATGCCGTATCGGGCGCGTGCGTAAGCGAGAGACAATACCGGTAGAACCGGTTGAGGGTATCCTTGTCGAACATCGTGCACCTTCCGCAGGTCAAAGGGTGGCCGCTCTTCTTTCGTACGATCGGCGGCGACATTCGATTGCAAATGGGGGCACTTTTTTTCTGCGTGTGGGCGAACGGGCTAGTTGACCCGCACGGCCTTCCCCGACTCTTGGCACTCTTCGACGCCCGCGCGGTACAGATCGTCGAACCGAATTCGGTCGTCACGGTCGAGGGCGAAGACGGCGGCGCGCTCGACGGCGTTCTGAATCTGGCCGCCCGAGAGCTCGAAACGCTCGGCGAGGGTCAACCAGTCGACGTCGCTCTCGAGCGGCGCGTTGGCGGGCAACAACCGACGCCAGAGCTCTTCGCGCACCGCCTTTTGCGGAAGCGGAACGTGAATCCGGTAGCGCAGGCGGCGTTGAAACGCCTCGTCGAGACCGCCTGCGCGATTGGTCGTCAGCACCGAGATTCCATCGTACTGCTCCATCCGCTGCAGCAGGTAGTTCACCTCGAGGTTGGCGTAGCGGTCGTTCGAGCTCTTGACGTCCGTGCGCTTGGCGAAGAGCGAGTCCGCTTCGTCGAACAGCAAGATCGCTCCGCTCTGCTGGGCGGCATCGAAAATGCGGCCGAGGTTCTTCTCGGTCTCGCCGATCCACTTCGAGACGGTCTGGCTGAGATCGACGCGAAAGAGCTCGAGACCGAGCTCGTTGGCCAAAAGGCCGGCGATCATCGTCTTGCCCGTTCCAGGAGGGCCGTAGAGCAGCACGCTCAGGCCGCGACCCGCCGCCCGCCGGTCAAAGCCCCACTCGCGCTGCATTCGGCGACGATTGCGGGCGAAGATCCGCACCTGGGCGAGTTTCTCGGTAACCTCGCTCGGCAGCACCGCATCGTCCCAACCCAGGCGCGTGTCGATGCGCGTCGCCAGGCTGTCCAGCGCGCTCGTCAAGTTCACCCGAGCGCCGTTCTCGAAATCGCGCTGGGCGACACAGCGGCGCTCGATCGCCGCCGACTGGAAGGCGCTCTCGGCAGCCTGGATCACGCCACCGGCGCTCAGCGGAAATTGCCGCGCGAGCCGCTCGACGTCGATCCCCGAATCCCCTCCGGCGAAGACGCGCTGTCGCCGAGCGATCGCCCGCTCCCAGAGCCGCTCGCGAGCGTCGAGCTCGAGCTGGGGCAGGGTCAGCTCGATCGCCTCACGACCGAGGGCGATGGGGATCCGCGAGCCGACGACGACGACGCCCTGGTATCCCGCAAGCACTCTGTCGACGGCATAGCGCGTGGCCGTCGGGATCGCGTCGACAGAGGCGAGCCGCGCGAAGTCGAGATAGAGCGTGGCGTTCGAAAGCAACGCCTCGAGGCGCGCCAAACGCAGGATCGAGCTGACGCGCTCGGGTTGATCTACGAAAGGGACCAGGTCGAGGACGAGTAGCTGCTGCCCCTGTCCGGCGAGGACACGGCGGGTCAGCGTCTTCTTGCCGCCTCCCGCGGGACCGACGATGCGAACCCATTGCGAGGTCCCGATCGCCACTTCGAACGTCGCGTTTGCGCGCTGCCACAGCTCGCCGTCGATCTCGAGAGCGCCGATGTCCGCATCGATCGAGAGCAGCCGCGCGCATCCGCTCAACTTCTCGTCGATACCCGAGCGCCCCATCAGATAGCGCACGACGCGACGGTTGATCCCGACCTGGCGTACTTGGACGCTATCGAGGGCGTGACCCTCGTCGGCGACGTCGACGAGCAGCTGGTCGCGAAGCGTGGTGCCGACCCCGAGCGCTTCGATCACGCGGCAGCGCTCGGCAAAGCTGCGCCCCAAGACCTCAGCGAGAAAGCCGACGGTCGGGCGACCGTTGGAGACGTGCTCCACGGCGAAGCGACAGGTTCGCGCCAGCTCCCAATCGAGCTCGATCGCCGCGAGCAACACGACGATCTGGCGCTCCACCTCGTCGAGCCGCAGGGCCTGGACCAGGCTGCTCATGGGGAGCTCGATCGACGCGCTCTCGGCGAGCCTCGCGCGACGATCGAGGACCCGGCGAATCCGCGCCACCTCGCGAGGATCGCAGGTCTCCGGTTCGAGGTAGCGGCGCATCAGC
>JAGQJP010000139.1 GCA_020430585.1 Myxococcales bacterium
GGCGTCACGCCAGGCCTGGGCAGCTCTGCGGCGGTGGTCTCGGCCGCCGTCGCGGCGCTCCACGCGATCGACTGGGGACCCGACGGGGCACGCGAGTCGCACGGGGCAAAGGGGCAACGCCTGCTACCGCCCGAGGTGCTGTTCGCCGAGGCCTTCGCCGCGCATCATCGCGCGCAACGCGGCAAAGGAAGCGGCTGTGATGTGGCGGCGGCCTGCTTTGGCGGCCTGGTCGGCTACCGACGTCGCGGCGACGCGCTGCCGAGCGTGGAGCTCCTCGATCTCGGGGCTCTTCCGCCGCTCGCGGCAGCTCACGCTGGACCGAAGGCGTCGACGACGCAGCTGATCGAGGCGGTCGAGCGGGCCGGGCAGCAGGCTCCCGCGGCGCTACGCGACGTCAGGTCGGCCCTCGACGGAGCGGCGCAGCGAGCGATCGCGGCGATTCGGGGAAGGGAAGGGGTCCGGGCGATCCTCGCCGCCCTCGCCGACAGCAGCCGGGCGCTGTCAGAGCTCGATCGGCTCGCGGATGGCCGCCTCGAGCCCGCTCCCGTGCGGGAGCTGTTGCGGATCGCCCGTGACGAGGCCGCCGTGGCGAAGATCTCGGGAGCCGGAGGGGGGGACTGCGTGCTCGCCTTTGCCGAGCATCCCGATCGGATCACGCGCGTGAAGGCGCTTTGGGCCCGCGCGGGGTATCGTGTTCTCGATCTCCTGCCAGCGATGAACGGGGCGCGTCTCGAGGACGAAACGATCGAGAAGTTGCCGAAAGCGGCGACCTGACGGTACACTTGGGTGATGTCGAAGATCTCCTCGTTCACATACGCGTGTGTCGTAGCCTGGATTGGCATCGCCAGCTCGTCGGCGGTGGCGCAATACAAAGCTCCAACGACGGCGATTCGCTTCCGCGCCGCTTGTGACGCTGGGCTGCGAGTGACGCTCGCCTTCACGAGCGATATACTCCTGCACCGCCCCGTGCGGCTCAGCGCAGCGCTTCAGCTGGACAAGAGGATTGTCGACAAAGAGCTGCGGGTCGCGACGGCGCTTTCCAAGGTTTTCCACCGCGTCACACCGTTGATCAAGCGCGCCGATCTCGCCTACGCCAATCTCGAGGGCGTCCTCGCGCGCAGTTGTTCGAAGGCGCGCATTCGCGAGAAGGGCTACTCGACCTGCAAGGTCCAGCGGATCGACCCCTTGACGCTCTACGACGAGGACGTCTACACGACGTTTCCGCGCTTCAACTATCCGCCGTCGACGGCGCGGATGCTCAAGATGGTCGGCTTCGACGTGATCGGGCTGGCGAACAACCATATGACCGATCGCTACTCGAACGGGATCGACATGACCCTCGACGAGCTGGCCAAGGTGGGGATGCCGACGGTCGGGGCGGTGCGACTCGCCGAGATGAAGAACGGCGAGATCCCACCAGCCAAGCGGTACCTCGTCGTGCGCAAGAAGGGGATCGGCTTCGGTTTTCTGGCTTACACCTACGGCACCAACAGTCCCGATCGCACCAATCAAGTGATGAGCATCGCCGCGTGTCTCCACGGAAACTGCGAGAGCGTGATGCAGGACGTCAAGCGTCTGCGCGCACGCCCAGATGTCGACGTGGTGATCGTCGGCTTGCACTGGGGCACGCAGCACAAGGAGATTCCGACGGGGCGTCAGGTTCAGGTCGGGAGGATGCTGATCGAGGCGGGGGCCGATCTCGTCGTCGGCGGCCACCCTCATCGCTTGCAGCCCTGGGAGATGCGCAAGACCCGAGACGGCCGCGAAGGGCTGATCATGTATAGCCTCGGCGACTTGAGCGGTAGCTGGACCGATTGGTTCAATCGCGTCGGCGTGATTGTCTACGTCGGCTTCACCAAGTCGTCGAACGGAGCGGTGCGGATCAATGGGGCGCGGGTGTTGCCGCTCTATCACTACAAGACGATCTATCCGCCGACGAAGCGACCGCTCTATCAAACCTTTCCGCTCTCGGCGA
>JAGQJP010000001.1 GCA_020430585.1 Myxococcales bacterium
ACGCAAGCATTCAACTAGTGCCAGGAGCTGCGCTCGCCGGCACCACAACGGTCGAGCGCGGTGACGACCACGAAGAGCGGCGGCTCCGAGGCGACGTCGAGGCGCTCTTCGGCGGCGATCGCGTCGCGGAGATAGGGGTGCAGCCACTCTCGCGGCTGGAAGCCCTTCACCAGTGGCCGTAGGATCGGCGGCGGAACGGAGCTGTCCGCTGATCGGCGCGGTGACGAGGGCCGCTGATCGGCCCTGGCGGGTCGACTAGCCGCCAAAAGGAGCGCCAGGCTCGCGACGGCGAAGAATCGATGCGCCAAGTGGGTGCAAATGCGAGCGTTCATCGTCGGTATAACAGCGCAGGGCTCGAACTCAATCCTCGCACTCGCTGTCGCTCGGCGGGCAGACGAAACGCACGTGCATGTGCGTGCGGTGACCCCGAATGTGGCGTACGACGACCTTCGAGTTGCGGCCGTTCGGATACTCGATCAGCTTCGCCAGATCCTCGTCGCGCCAGCCGTGATCTTTGGCCGCGTAGTAGAGCGGCTTTTGCAGGCGGTAGTCGATGAAGATGTGCTTCACCGCGCGCGTTTTGAGCAGCTGTTCGACGAAGAACCAGGTCTTGTCCGCGTCGAGCTGCGAGGGCCAGGTCGTCTTGAAGTTCGAGGGCTGCCAATTCTCTTTGAAATAGTAGCCGATGTCGACATCGCGACCGCTCTGGTGCGAACGGTGGGGACGCAAGCGGCGCCCCTTCTCGCGCGAGAAGTCCTTGACGATCACGTTGGCGCTGCTGGGATAGCGGACGAGGACGCGCTCGATTGCGCGAATCACGTAGCTCACCGTCTCGTCGGTGGCGAAGCGCGCGCGACCTTTGTAGACGTATCCGCGCCCGTCCGGGAAGCGGCGCCCGTTCACCAGTCGCCCGCGGTAGGGCTTGCCCACGGACTGGCTGCGTTTGGGATAGATCAGTTTGAAGGGTTTGGGCCTGGGCGCAATGACGCGACGCAGCGTCTCACTCGAGGAGTGGAGATGCCGGGTCAGATCGCGCAGCGTGACCGTCTGCGCTCGGACCGTGCTGGTCACGAGAACGAGCCCCGCGGTCACGGCCAACAGCGTGCGTGTCGGTTCGAATTTGAGCATGCAACGTCAATCGTACGCACGAAAGCGCAAGGTTGTCAAAGTTTTTGCCCGGGGGAACAGCGCCAGTGGCGGGTGCGGAGCCGATTTTTTCGTCGCGACGCAGAGTCGATGCGGAGCGCGACGCTCGAGAGTCGCTGGGGTACGGGGGCTCGAGCTCAGAAGCTCTGTGTGCGGAGCATCTTGAGCTTGGCGATATTCTGTTGGATCTTCTTCAGATTCTTCTCGGTCTTGCGCCTGGCGGAGCGGAACGCCTTCTCTTTGAGAAGGATCGTCCAGACGCCGTCATCGCCTTTGACCAGATGAAACTCGTCGCCCTTGAGGGTCGACACGGTGGCGTTGGCGCCCTTGATCGTCGATTTTTTGATCATCGAGCCGTAGAACGCCCACTTCGAGATCGACGGGAGGGGCTGTTTCTTCATCAGCTTGAGGAAGAAGCTCTTGGGGTCGGTGACGCCCGCCAGGCTGGCGGCGTTGATGTCCTTGAGCGTCGAGGCTTGGAGATCGGACGGGTAGCTCTTGACCACCAAGTCGACCATCTTCGTCGTGTTCTGGTAGATCGCCGTGATGTCCGCCCGGATCGAGGGTGCGAGCATCGCGTAGATCGCCTCGTGGTCCTGCTTCTTGAGTGCGGCGATGTACTGGTTCACCGCGCCCTCTGGAGTCTTGGGGTCTTTGGAGAACGACGTGCAGCCGACCACCGCGCCCAGCGATAGCAGCGTGATTAGAGAGATCGTGCGCGTGAGAAGGAGCGCAAAATGTCGGCCGACGTGTGAGTTCAAATGCGGATCTCTAATAAATTTCCCTACTAACGTGACCACCCATGATAAGGGGGAGCGACGGAAAAGTCAAGCCACTCGCCGACTTCAACCCTCGGTTGTCCCAGGGATTTGGCTCTTGACATCGCGACGTCGTTTCTTTGATAATCGAGCCTGACGCAAAATTCCTTGAATTATCATCGATAATCGAAGCGACGAGGATTAACATGAGTCGATCGGTGCAGTGGTCCCTTATCTCGGCCCTCGTGGGGCTATTGGCCTTTTCTTCGGTAGCTTGCGATGTCGCCAAGTTCGGCGCGGGCACACAGGTCAAGGTGATGAAGCGCGCGTCGAAAGGGTTCGACAAAGAAAAGGACCCGGTCCTCGCAGAGCGCGCGCTCTATGGCAACCTGAAGATGATGGAAGCGTTGATGGAGGTGATTCCCGAGAATGCCGACCTCCAATTCATCGCGGGAAAAGCCTTCGTCGGCGCGGCGGCGGGTTTCATCGAGACCAAGATCGATGCGATCAGCGACGAAGACAATCCGAAGCGCAAGGAGATGGTGGCGCGGGCCGTCGATTTCTACGAGCGGGGGATGAAGTACTCCCTCAAGTGGATCGAGCTCGAGCACTATCCCGGCTTTGGACGGATCATCAACCAGGGTGACTTGAACCTGCTCAAGCAGGCGCTCAAAAAGATGGACAAGGACGCGGCGCCGGGCTTGTTCTGGCTGGCGAACGCCTGGTCTGGCACGATTCGGTTGCAGCTCGACAACATGAAGAAGATCCTCGAGCTGCCGCGCCCGGCGGCGATCATGGAGCGCGTGATCGAGCTCGACGAGACCTACTATCATGGCGGTGCCCACGTCTTCTTCGGCGGGATGTACTCGATGAAAGCCAAGAGCATGGGCGGCGATCCCGACAAAGCAAAGCAGCACTTCGACCGTGCCTGGGAGATCGGCAAGGGCAAAGTGCTGCTCGCGAAGTTCTTCAAGGCCCGATTCTATGCGGTGGCGATTCAGAACCGCGAGCTCTTCACCAAGCTGCTCAACGAGGTGATCAGCGCTCCGCCGGGACTGAGCGCCGACAACCGCTTGTTGAACGAGCTGATGAAGGCCAAGGCGCGCATCTGGCTCAAGCGCGCCGATGATCTGTTTTAGGTCGTACGAATGACTCGCGCCGACCGCGTCGGCGGACTCACACGATATTCGGAGGTACGCATGTTTCATCGCCGATCGATCCTGATCCTGCTGCTCGCGCTGAGCCTCTCGTGGTCGCCCTTTGCCGAGGCGAAGACCGTGATCCGTATGGCCACGCTCGCCCCCCCTGGCTCGTCTTGGATGAAGGTCTTTCGCAAGATCGCCAAAGAGCTCAAGGCCAAGACCAATGGCGAGGTCGAGATGAAGATCTACCCCGGCGGTCGCCAGGGAGACGAGAAGGACGTGGTGCGCAAGATCCGCAGTGGCCAGCTCCACATGGCGGCGGTGACCGCCGTCGGCCTCTCGGAGATCCAAAAAGAGGTCCTCGTCCTGCAGCTGCCGCTTCTGTTTCGCAAGTACTCCGAGCTGGACTACGTTCGCAACAAGCTCAAGCCCGAGCTCGAGAAGAAGTTCCTCGACAAGGGCTTCAAGCTCTTGAGTTGGGGCGACGTCGGTTTCATCTACTTGATGTCGAACAACCCGATCGTCCACATCGCCGACCTGAAGAAGGCCAAGATGTGGGCCTGGATCGACGACCCGATCGGCCTGACGATCACCCGCATCGCGAACATCACACCGAAGACGCTCTCCCTGCCCGACGTCTTGCCGAGCCTGAAGACCAACTTGATCGACGCGGTCTACGTCTCGCCCTTGGCGGCGATCGCCCTGCAGTGGTACACCAAGCTCAAGTACATCTCGTCGATGCCGCTGTCGGTGGGGATCGGGGCGACGGTGATCAGCGCCAAAGCCTGGAACGCGATGCCCGAGGCGCACAAGAAGGCGCTCCTCGAGGCGCAGGAGAAGTGGCATCTGGTGCTGATCCGCAAGGTTCGGCGCGACAACAAGCGCTCGTTGAAGTTGCTGTTGGAGAACGGTCTGCAGGTCGCCCAGGTGACCGACGAGGCGAAGAAAGAGTGGCGTCAGCTCGCGCACAAGGTGGAACGCGCCCTCTCCGGGAAGATCTATCCCGCTTCGTTGTTGATGAAGGTCAAGCAGCTCATCAAAGACTACCGCGCTGGGAAACGCTGACGCGAGCCCGGCGAGCGACGTGTCGGTCGCTTCGCCTCTCCGCGACGACTCCGAACCTTCACCGAAGGAGATGGACCGGCCGTGAGTGACAACCCGAACGAGAGTCCAACCGCGAAGGGACCCGAGCCGAGCGCCGCGCCGAAGGGGGCGTTCGGGGTTCTCGTCACGCTCTACGACGCGCTGGGCAAGATCGAGAACCTGATCTTGATCCTCTTCTTGATCGCGGCGATTGTCTTTGCTTTTGCCCAGGTCGTGATCGAACGCTTCAAGCTCGGCGCCGCTTCGTGGATTCAGCCCGTGGTCTACCACATGACCTTCTACCTCGGGCTGATCGGCGCCGTTGTGGCGACACGCCACAGCGAGCACATCTCGATCGATCTCCTCAGCCGAATCTTGAAGAACGACCGGCTCAAGCACTACATTCGCAGCGTGCTCTTCATCTTCGGGACGACGATCGGCGTCGTGCTCGTGCTGGCGGCCTATCAATACGTCTTCAAAGAGACGCCGAAAGACAAGCGCCTGATGCCGACGCTCAGCGGCTGGTGGTGGGGCACACGGCTCTGGAAGGTGCCCTACCTGGTCTTCTTCTCGTTGATCACCTTCCACTTCATCGTCAACGCGGCGCGCTCGTTCTATTGGGGTCTGACGGGCGCCCCGATCACCGAAGAGATGAAGGTGCACTGATGCTGACACTGATGTTGGTTGGCGTCGTCCTGATGGGCCTGTTCGGCTCGCCGCTCTTTCTGGTGATCGGCGGTCTGGCGATTCTGCTCTTCCCGGAGTCGAAGATCCCCATCTCCTCGATCGTGATCGAGATGGACAAGCTGACCGAGAAGGCGTTCTTCATTCCGATCCCGATGTTCACCTTCGCGGGCTACGTGCTCGCCAAGAGCAAGTCGCCGAAACGGATCGTCGACGTCGTCGAGGCGTGGTTCGGGTGGGCCTCGGGCGGGCTGGCGATCGTGGCGCTCTTCACCTGCGCGTTCTTCACCACGTTCACGGGCGCCAGCGGCGTGACGATCATCGCGATCGGCGGGCTGCTCTTCCCGATCCTGGTCAAGCAGAAGTACCCCGAGAACTTCTCGATCGGGATGATGACGAGCGGCGGGAGCCTCGGGGCGGTCTTCTTCCCCTGTCTCCCGGTCTTCATCTACGCTCTGGTGATCGAATCCGACCCGATGTACATCTTCGCCGCGGGTCTCGTCCCGGGGATGCTCTCCTTGATCGTCCTCGCGGTCTACGCGGTATTCGTCGCCAAGAAGCGCAGGATTCCGCGCTCTCCCTTCGATCTGACGCGGGCGCTGCGCGCGACGAAAGCCGCGGCGGGCGAAGTGCTGCTACCGCTGGTCCTCGTCTTCGGGATCATGACCGGCCAGTTCACCAGCTTCAGCGCGGGAACGGTCACCGTTGTCTACGTCCTGATGCTGGTCGTCGTGATCTTCCGCGAGGTCGATCCGATCAAGGACCTGCCGGCGATCGCGATCAGCTCGATCAAGCTCGTCGGGGCGATCTTCGTCATCATCTCGATGGCGATGGCGATGCAGAACTACCTCGACACGGCCCAGGTGCCCGACAAGATCATCAAGACGATGGAGCCAATCTTGAAGAACAAGGTGGTCTTCCTCTTGTTCTTGAACGGTTTCCTGCTCGTCGTCGGCTGCATGATGGATATTTTCAGCGCGATCCTGACCGTCGTGCCGCTGATCGCGCCGTTGGCGAAGCACTTTGGCGTCGATCCGTTCCACCTGGCCGTGATTTTCCTCGTCAATCTGGAGATCGGATATCTGACGCCCCCCGTTGGAATCAATCTCTTCATCTCGAGTATCCAGTTCCGCAAGCCCGTGGTGCAGGTCTACAAATCGGTGATCCCCTATATCGCGATGCTCGTCGGCACGCTGCTCTTGATCACCTACGTCCCGGCGCTCTCGATGGCGCCGCTGGATTTCTACTTCAAGATTACCGGGGCGACGCGTCGTGGCACCAAGCTCTCGAACAAGATCGACAAGGGTGAAAGGACCCTCGACCAACAGCTCGAGGACATCAAGAAGGGGAAGGGCAAGATCGACAAGGAGGTCGACGACGGCGACATCATGAAGATGATGAAGAAGAAGCCCGGCCCGAAAAAATCTCCCAAGGATCTGCTCAAGCAGCTCCAGGACAAGGACGATAAGGACGATGATGATGGCGGCGAGCTGAAACCGAAGGCGCCACCGAAGAAATCGCCCAAGGATCTGTTGAAGCAGCTGGACGACAAGGACGATCCCGAACCGACGACTCCGAAGAAGTCGCCCGACACTCCGAAGAAGGCACCCGATGCGCCGAAGAAGGCGCCCGACGCGCCGAAGAAGGCGCCCGATACGCTGAAGAAGGCGCCCGACGCGCCGAAGAAGACGACCGCTCCGACGAACTGATCGAACCCTCCCCGGGAATTCGCGGCCCGGCGCTCTCGAACCGCTTCCAAAGCAGCCATTTTTTTGACGACTTGCACAACCGCGGTTATGCTGAACACCACTATGCCAGAACTGCAATCATTACCGCGGGTAAGAGCGTCAAGGGGCAGTATGATGTTTCGTACATCAATCCAGATTCTGATCGTCAGCGTGGTGCTGCTGTCGCCGGGGTGGGCTCGCGCCTCCACCGTCAACCGCCTCACCCAGATCCGGGTCAATGAGCAGAAGAGTGCGACGGTGATCACCGTCTCGGGGTCGACGCAGCCGTCGTTCACCGTCTTCAAGCTCATCAATCCGATTCGGATCTTTGTCGACGTCGCCAACGCCGACGTGCGCAGCATCGCCGACTCGATCACCGTCGAAAACGGCGTGATCGGGCAGGTCGGTGCGTTGTCGGTGCGCAACGGGACGACGCGGATCGGGCGGATCGTGGTCACGTTGAATCGGTCCAACTTCTACCAAGTCAAAGCGGTAGGGACCGAGATCCAGATCGTGATCGAGGCGAACGGACGCAAATCGCGCCAGCCGACGATGAAGCTCGAGACGCAGCGTCTCAAGCTCCAGATGCTCAGCCGCGAGATCCTGCGCGAGCGCGAGCTCCTCGAAAAGCTTCGGGGCGCCCGGGCGAAGGAAGAACAGCTCAAGTCGCAAGCCGAGACCGCACGGCGTCGCGAAGAAGAGCTGAGACAGAAGCTGGAATCCGAACGTAAGCGCGCGGAACAACTCCGACTTCTAGCCGAGCGCGCGAAGAACACCGTGCTCCTGGCGAAGACCAAGGTCGAGAAGGAATTGCACAACCAACGCCAGCTGAAACGGGAAACCGAGTTGGCGCGTAAGAAAGAAGAGCAACGTCTGGCCCTCTTGGCGAGCCTGGTTCAGAAGAAGCGCGAGCAACAGCTCTCGCTGCAGAAGGCGGCGGATGCCCAGCGCCAACGCATCGAGGCGCTCAAGACGCAGAAGCACCAGCTCGAGGCGATGAAGAAGGCAGCGATCGCTCTGCGTCTGGCCGAAGAGCAGCGCAAGAAGCTCGCCAAGACGAGCGCCGAGATCGAAGAGCGCAAGCGGCAAGCGGCGCGCACCGCGCGCTTGATCGAAGAGAAGGTGAAACTGAGCTTGCTGCAGACGCGCAAGCAGATGGAAGCGAAGATCGCGCTCCTGCGGATGGCCAATCGTCTCGAGCTGGAGCGCCAGAAAGCATTGCGCGAGAAGCGTCAGCGCGAAGAGCTGCGCCAGAAGTTCTTGATCGACGCGGTGGCGCGTTACAAGAAGATGGCGGCCGAGCTACAGGTCGCGCGGACGGCACCTTCAGCACCGCGCGCGTCATCCGCTTTACCAACACGGCGAACACTCGTGCCATCGAAGTCACCAACGGCAACACCTTGACGCTGACTTCGGCCTTCGATGCCTCGGCAGCCGCCACTGCGGCGCTGGTGAAGAATGATCGCGGCATGCTGGAACTCACCGTG
>JAGQJP010000009.1 GCA_020430585.1 Myxococcales bacterium
AACCACTCGAGAGCTACGGGCTCAAGACGAGCGACCTCAGCGGCGAGGTGCGCCAGGTGCGCAACGTCGTGATGACGATCGATCAGCTGCTCAAGTCGAAGCACCCGCTAAAGGACAAGGGCTTCACCCACGTCTATCTGACGCCGAAGTATCGCCACGGCGCCCACACGATGCCCGTCGACCTCGCCGCGGTGGCGGTCTGGTTCGGCCCCTTCGGCGACATTTACCGCCGCGACAAGCGGATGCCCTGGGTCGCCGAGGGGTACGTCGACATGAACCCCGACGACGCCAAGGCGCTGGGGATCAACGACGGTGACTACATCTGGGTCGACGCCGACCCCCACGACCGCCCGTTCCACGGGATCGACAAGCCCGAGAACAAAGCGGCGTACCATATGTCGCGCCTGATGATCCGGGCGCGCTACAACACGGGGATCCCCAAGTCGATCACCCGCAGCTGGTTCAACATGTACGGCGCGAGCTACGGCTCCGTCGAGGGGCAGGCGAAAAACAAGGATGGCCTGGCGCGCAACCCGCGGACCGGGTACCAGGCGATGTTCCGCTTCGGCTCGCACCAGAGCGCGACGCGCAGCTGGCTGCGACCGACGCAGATGACCGAAAGCCTGGTGCGCAAAGGGACGATCGGGCCGAACATCGGCAAGGGCTTCGCCCCCGATGTCCACTGCCCGACGGGCGCGCCGCGGGACAGCTTCGTCAAGTTCACCAAGGCCGAGGACGGCGGTCGCAACCGTGACAACTGGCGGCCCGCGAAGCTCGGGCTGCGACCGGGCTACGAAGTGGACAAGATCAAGAAATTCCTCGCTGGGGGGTACATCGAATGAAAGTCTTCAACTGGCAGCTCAATCGCAAGATGGACTACAAGTACCCGGAGAAACGGCCGAAACGCCAGGCGGCCTACATCTTCGACACCAACAAGTGCATCGCCTGCCAGACCTGTACCTTGGCCTGCAAGAACGCCTGGACCTCGGGCAAGGGTCAGGAGTACATGTTCTGGAACAACGTCGAGACCAAGCCCTGGGGCTTCTATCCCCTCGCCTGGGACGTCAACCTGCTCGACAAGCTCGGCTCCCAGAAATGGAACGGCTCGACCTACGCGGGCAAGACGGTCTTCGAAGCGGCGCCCGAGGGCGAAGAGATCCTCGGCTGGCGGCCCGAGCTCGAGGACTACAGCTACCCCAACGTCGGCGAGGACGAGGTCTCCAAGCAGATCAACCAGGGCGATCACATCACGGGGACGCACATGTCCTGGATGTTCTACCTGCCGCGGATCTGCAACCACTGCACCTATCCGGCCTGCCTCGCGGCCTGTCCGCGCAAGGCGATCTACAAGCGCGACGAGGACGGGATCGTGTTGGTCGATCAGAGCCGCTGTCAGGGACATCAGGAGTGCGTGCGCGCCTGTCCGTACAAGAAGACCTTCTTCCGCGAGACGACGACGCGCACCGAGAAATGCATCGCCTGCTACCCCGCCGTCGAGCAGGGGTATCAGCCCCAGTGCGTGCAGAATTGCATCGGCAAGATTCGGCTCTTCAGCTTCAAGGGCTCGCCGACCGCGCCGAAGGCGGACAATCCGATCGACTACTTGGTCCATATCAAGAAGATCGCGCTACCGCTCTATCCTCAGTACGGGCTCGAGCCGAATGTGTACTACATTCCGCCGATCCACGTTCCCGAGACGTTTCTCAAGCAGATGTTCGGGCCCGGTGCGATGGCCGCCGTCGAAGCGTATCGCAACGCCAAGAACGACCCGACACTCTCGGGGCTGTTGACACTCTTCGGCTGCACCGATCGGATCGTCCACAGCTTCAAAGTTCAGGGCGACATCAAGAGCGGGACCTGTAGCGGCTACGACGAGCACGGAAAGGAGCTCGTCAGCGTGCCGATCACCGAACCGATCACCGTGAGGAAACCCTATGATCCGCAACGAAAAGTATTCCGTCTCTCGGTCACCTGAGATCCCGAGGGGCACGCGCTACAAGGCCCTCTCGGTGGCCCTCGGCTATCCGAACGAGGCGCTGGTGAGTTGGTTTCCCCAGTGGGCCGACGAGCTCGAGGAGCTGCAGCGCGAGTACGACCGACTCTTTCGCGCCGAGAATCTGCTGCTCTACAGCGGCGAGTACACCGCCAAGAGCGATTTCCAGAGCACCAACGCGCTGGCGGACATCGAAGGGTTCTACGCCGCCTTCGGTGTCGAGTGCGAGCTGGAGCGGGCGGATGCGCTGACCAACGAGCTCGAGTTCATGCATCTGTTGATCTTCAAAGAGGAGTACGCCCTGCGCGAGGGCCTGCCCGAGGCGACGGAGAAGGCGGCGATCTGTCGCGACGCACAGCGCGCCTTCTTCTTGGACCACCTCTACCCCGCGGCTCAAGCGGTGGGGCGGCAGATCGCGTTGCGCTCGGCCAATTCGTTCTACACCACGACAGCCCACGAGCTGTTGCAATTCCTCACGCAGGAGAGGGAGCTCTTGGAGGCACGTCATGAAAATGTGTGATCGAACCGCTCTTCGGCTGCTGTTGCTGGCCTTCGCGCTGGGGCTCGCCCTCGGCGGCTGCGGAAAACCGCAGAAAGACCCGACCGAAGCACCGACTGGTCCCAACGAGAAGAACGCGCCGAATGAGCCGACGGCCGACAGCCTCAAAGCGGTCAAAAAGGACAAGTCGATCGACCTGAGCAAGGGGATCGACGAGGCGTTCTGGGCGGAGTTGCCGGCGTACCGGGTCAAGATGTCGAAGCAGCCGATGCAGAAACCCTTCAGCCACAACACCCTCGACTCGCTGTCGGTGAAGGCGTTCCACAACCGCAAGGAGATCTACATCCACCTCTCCTGGGCCGACCCGAGCGAGTCGCGGGACTTCGGCGTGGCGAAATTCTCCGACGCCGTGGCGGTGATGTGGCCCGTCGACACGGCGACGCAGTCGATGATCATCATGGGCACGGGTGGCAAGGTCAATATCTGGCAATGGCGTGGAAATCTCGACCGCAAGCAGTTCGACAAGTCGTACCGCAAACCGCTCACGGCGTATGTCGACTACTACTATCCCTTCGAGAAGAAGGAGGCGCGGAGCGTCCAGGATCGCGACTACCCCCACGCGGTGATCGACTACATCGCCAAGGGCTTTGCCACGATCACCCCGAAGTCGCGACAGAGCGTCGAGGGGCGGGGGTTCTGGCACGACGGCCGCTGGAACGTCGTGATCAAGCGCGCGTTGGTCACCGAAGATGCGAAAGAGGAGGCTCAGATCGTCGCGGGCGACAAAATGAAGATCGCCTTCGCCGTCTGGAACGGGGGCAAACGCGACACGGGCGGTCGAAAGTTCTTTTCCGGGCTTGCGTGGCTGACCATCGATGTTGAAAAATAGCGCTACGTTCACCACACGCCGCGAGCATCGCGCCAAGCCAACGTGAAGCACTACCCCAACGCCAGCTGTCAGCCGCCCCCAACTCTACCGTACCGTTCGCTCTGGCCCGCGAGCTGTCGCCTACCGATCGTCGGCTTCGCCGCGGTCAGCGGCTCGGGCAAGACGACACTGGCCAAGGCGGTGATCGCGATCCTCCGCGATCGCAAGCTCCGCATCGCGGTGATCAAGAAGTCGCACCACGACTTCGAGGTCGACCGCGTCGGCAAGGACAGCTATGAGCTGCGCCACGCGGGGGCGATGCAGATGGTGATCGGCTCGCCCTACCGCCGAGCGCTGATCGTCGAGACGCCGGGCGCCCCCGAGCCCACACTCGACGAGTTGATCACGCTCTTGGATCAATCGACCCTCGATCTGATCCTCGTCGAAGGGTACAAACACGACCCGCTGCCGAAGATCGAGGTGCGCCGACGCGGTGTCGAGGCCCGGGCGCTGGCGCCCGACGACGCCAATGTAATCGCCGTAGCGAGCCACGCGGGCTCCCCGATGTCGCTCTCCCGCACCGACGCGCGCCCGGCCCGCCGCTCTGCCCGCACCACGACCCCGCCGAGCTGGGCACTCGAGCACAACCGGGCGGAGCACGTTGCC
>JAGQJP010000010.1 GCA_020430585.1 Myxococcales bacterium
GTAACCGGCACCGATGAACGAACCGACGCGGCTGACGACCATCGGATAGTCGACCAAGAGCGACGGCGTAAAATGGTGCCCTCCGACCATCCGACGCGGGACCTCGTCGACTTTCGCGGTCGCCGTCGCCACGAGCGACGTCAGGGTGATCCAGACCACCAAAACTTGCCACATGAATTGCTGCTTCTTCATCCCTCTCCTCCAGATGATGGAAATCGTGCGCGGGTACAGCACCCACGACGCGGCTGCGACCCGGCCAAAGCAATGCTCGTGCCAACCGACGGAGAACTCCGACGCCCAGGCGTGGTGCGCGGAAACGGTGTGGACGCGGTCGTCGCGCGTCGTCGCGCGCTGTCCCACCGCCACAGGTGTGTGACACTCGGACCGTTCATGTTCAGTACCGGAAGGTTGCCGACGTGAAGAAGCTGATCCGCGGCTTCGGGAACGGGCGCGAGAAGGCGCGGTCGTCGAAGCTCAGGTCGGCGTCGGAGTAGCTCTGGTTGATCGTGTTGTAGACGAAGATGCGAAACTCCAGGTGATCCTTCCAGATGTTCTTGACGCGGATCCCCGTGTTGAGCATGTAGACCGCCTTGATCTTCGTCACCTCTTTGTCGACGGGGTTGGCGACGTTCATCTCGACACCGCCGACGTTCTGCACGTTGTAGGGCGCCGTCGCCCCCGGCTCGTAGAGCGGGTAGTCGACCTTGTTCAGGTCCTCCATCCCGCCGTGGATCACGAGCGAGGCGATCAGCTCGACGTACTGCTTGTAGAGGTGCACGCGGAAACCGGCCATGATCGTGTGGTTCGGCACGTTGCGGATGTCGCCGAGCTTGTTGTCGTGGCCGCGGAAGAAGTAGTACCCGAGCCAGAACTCGTGGTCCCCCTTGAAGGTCATCCTCAAGAGAAACTCGACGCTGTGCAAGGCTCGTTCGCCCGTGTTCTGGAACACGCCGCGGGGGCGATTGATCACGTCGCTCATCAGCGTGTAGGAGTAGTCGACGCGCAGATAGAGCTGCCGGATGCGGCCGACGTTCTCGAAGAAGATCGCGTTGAACTCGCTCTCGATCGCCCGGGAGCGTTCGACCTGCAGATCCGGGTTGCGCTGGAAGGTGATCTGATTGAGCACGTCGGGGTTGATGTGGGTCGATTGAAAGTCCGGCGGGCGGAACCCCTCCGAGTAGTGCACTTTTAGGAACATCTTTCGGTAGATGTTCCAGACCGCGCCTCCCGAGAAGAGCGCCGTCGAGTTGTAGCTGTCGGAGAACTGTCCGCGGACCCCGAACTGGAGCGCCAAAACGCGCGCTGGCCGCCATTCGGTAACCGCAAAGACCGCGCCGATGAAGCGGTGCGTCGGCAGCACGATCAGCTCGTGCACCGAACAGGGGCGAAGGGGATCGATGTTGGGGAAGTAGCCGTAGGGCGCATTGCACGATGTCGCCGTCTGATCGGCGAGGGGGTCGAAGCTGCGGCTGTCGGCGTTGTTGATCTCTTCGAAGAAGAACTCGCCGCCGAAGAGGATTCGGAAGTTGGCGGGCAGCCGAATGTCGAAGTCGACGTTGAGCCCCATCCGGTTGATGTCTTCGACGTCGATCGCCGATTTCGCGCCGTTTGGCGTAAAGGGGTTGCGGTTGAAGATCCCGAAGGGGTCGAGCACCAGCTGCCAGCGCGTGTAGTGCGTGTTGACCGAGATCCCGAACTTGTCGCCGAAAAAGCGCTTCTTGTACTTCAAGCTGACCCACATCACCCGGTCCTTGTTGCGGGTGATCAGCTCGCTGTTCGCCACCGGGTGCAGGGGATCGCGGAAATCGCCGGTCAGTGGGGCGTTCGAGGGCCCGAAGAGGTTGTAGTCCAGCTCCCAGGGGATGAACGCCTCGAGGGAGAAATCGAAAAAGTCCAACTTGGCGAAGGTGTTGACCCAGTAGCGCCGCGGCATGCTAAAGGGTTTGTAGGCGCCGTTGAGCTGATACACGGGGCCGTCGTTCGCCGGCGCCGGCAGCGGCCCGAAGATGAGCTGCGTCGGAATCGATCGATCCGCGCCCAGCGATGAGTGGAGGCTCGCCGAGACGAAGAGCGAGAGCTTGTTATTGAGCCAGCTGTTGCCGTAGGAGGCGCTGATTCGGAAGGCGTGAACCTCACCCGGGCCGGTACCGTATCCGCCGGTGAACTCGAAGCCCTTGGTCGTCTTGCCGCTCTTGGTGATGATGTTGACGATCCCCATCAGCGCGTTCGAGCCCCAGAGCACCCCGCCGGGACCGCTGGTGACCTCGACGCGCTCGATGATCTCCATCGGAATCTTGTAGTCCAGTGTCAGATTGTTGCGCACGGGCTCGACGATGTTGATCCCGTTCATCAGGATCAACAGGCCCCGGGGAATGCCGCGAGCGAAGCTCTCTTTGAACCAGCCCGAGCCCTCCCAACGATTGCCTTCGAAGCCGGGGACCTCGTTGAGCAGATCGTTGAGGGTTCGATAGCCCCGCTCCTCGATCTGTTTCGAGGTGATGACGGTGATGATCCCGGGGGTCTCTTGAATCGTCGTCTTGATCTTCGAGGCCGAGATCACGACGTTCTGCGCGTCGAGCTCGAACTCTTCGAGGAGAATTTCGGGGTCCTCGCTTTTCCCGGGTGTCTTCGGCGTCTTTCGTGTCTTCGGCGCCGCTGTCGCGACCGAAAAACAGAAAAGGACAAACAAGAACAAGCCTTTCGGGAATGCGCTCATTGCACCTCCGGACACCGATTCAGCAGAAATCCTGCTCGCCGGTCACCGTTCTCCAGACACACTGTAAAGAATTGTCCTCATCATACAACGGAACCCGACGTCTCCCAACCAGAAAATCGAAAATCTCCCGCGGGTAGAGCCGGTCTGGATTTCTCGGAGCAGGGGGAATCGGCGAGCCCCTCCTCAACCGCCGGCTTGACACGCGGCCGCTTTGGCGTTCTGATCGAGCCCGACGCGACGCGATGGACGGGGGCGAGCGATGAAGACGGTGCTGATCGCCGGATGCGGGTACGTTGGTTCGGCGCTGGCCCGCCGGCTGCTCGCAGCGGGCTACCGGGTTCTCGGGCTCAAACGGCGGCCCGCTGGGTTGCCCGAGGGCGTGATTCCGGTGTGTTGCGACCTCGCTGATCGTGAGGCGCTCCGCGCGGTGCTCCCGCCCGCCGTCGACTCGGTGGTGCTCTCGCTCGCCGCTTCGAGCAGCGGTGAGGAGGCGTACGAGGCGGCCTACGATGTCGCCCTCGGAAATCTCGTCGACGCCCTGGGCGCTCGAAGCGAGCCGCCCGCACGGATCCTGTTCACCAGCTCGACGAGCGTGCACGCCCAATCGTCGGGAGAATGGGTCGACGAGTCCTCGCCTGCGGAGCCGACGCACTATACGGGCGCGATCATGCGGCGCGCCGAAGCGCGGGTGCTCGCGGCGGCGGGCCCGTCTCGTGAGGCGATCGTGCTGCGCCTCGGTGGGATCTACGGTCCCGGGCGTACGCGCTTGGTCGAGATGGTGCGGCGGGGCGAGGCGACCCTGACCGCCGCGCCGCTCTATACCAATCGAATTCATCGCGACGACTGTGCCGGCGCGATCCACCATCTGCTCGAGCTCGAGCGCCCCGCGTCGCTCTACCTCGGGACCGACGCGGAGCCTGCTGA
>JAGQJP010000011.1 GCA_020430585.1 Myxococcales bacterium
CTTTCACGGCCGCAGCGACCTGTCGGTCGAGCTCGGCGGCGTGATGCTCGGCCACCACGGCCGCGATGCGCTCGGCGAATATGTCGTGGTCGAGACGTACGTGCCCGCGCTGCGCGCCAAGGGGCGGGCCGCCACGTTGACCTTCGATCACGAGACCTGGCGTGAAATCAACGCGATCAAAGACGAGAGCTTCCCCGATCTACAGGTAATCGGCTGGTACCACACCCATCCGGGTTACGGAATCTTCCTCTCGGGCTTCGACCGCTTCATCGACGACAACTGGTTCAAGACCGGCCACCACATCGCCGCGGTCTTCGATCCGACGTTGAAGATGCCCGAAGCGCTCGGCGTCTTCATCTGGGCTGGCGACGGCTCGGGGCGTCTGCGATCGGGCTTCGCCAGCTGCGAGCCTCTGGGAGAGCGGCAATGAGCATCCATCTGTTCGCGGTCGAGCCCTTCGCGCTGAAGTCGCGCCTCGCCGAGCCTGTCAGCGACTTCCTCCGCTGGCTCTACCACGAAACCGATCAGTCGCTCTGCGAGCTCGTGGAGCAACAGCTGAGCACACACTGCGGCGTCGACATCGACGAGCTCGAGCGCGCCCAGACACCGCTCTCTCAGTTGCTCTCGCTCTATCCCGAGCTCGCGGTACCCGTCTTGCGGGCGCTTTCGGTCCGCAGCTTCGTCGACGAGCAGCCCGACTATCTGGGGTACACGATCGAGCAACTCACGGGACGCGATCTGACGGTCGATCGACTCGAGGATCTGTTGCTGGACGAGGACTTCTGGGACGAGGTGATCGATCTCGTCGACCAACTCGAGCTGAATCCGACGCCGACCAGCGAGCTGTTGGACTGGGAGTCGCTGCGGCTGCTCGCCGACGTCTACGCGACGGCGGTGGCGAACCAGCTTCGCCTGGTGCTCGTGAAGGGAATTCAGATCCACAATCTCTCGTTTTGAGACCATTCGAACTGGGAAAATCGGCCCAGTTCCCTGATCCTAAACGATCGTGGGTTGACAGCAGGGCGCGATCGCCCTACTCTATTGGGTGATCTCCATTGATTTTAATCGAACATCACCGCCACGAGCGATTCAAGACGCGCACCAGCGCCAGGGTGACCCGGGTCCGCCTCCGCGTGACCTAGTGACACAAAGCGTTTCGCATACAGGATGTAAGTCCAGACATCACCGAAATGCCGACGACTAACATGATCGTGGATGCAATGAGATGACACTTCAATCGTTTGTCCACCGCACCAAGGAGCTGGAGCCCGATCTGCTGCCCGACACCAGCTGGATCCAGGTCTCCGAGCGCTCCTTGAGCTGGAGCCCACTCGAACTGCGGAACGAATTCGAGTGCCTCGCCCATCGATCCGCACGCGAGCTGTTGCGACTCAAGCGCGCGCACCAGAGCTGGCTCCACTGGCGCAAAGCGATCGTCGCCCACGCCGACGCGATCGACTCGGAGTTGGTCGCAGGGCTCTGCGAAAAGCCCTGGCGCAGCGATCAGAGCGCCCTTTTGGCCCGGGCCGCGGCGATCTGTACCGCCGA
>JAGQJP010000140.1 GCA_020430585.1 Myxococcales bacterium
AACGGCCTCGAGACTGGCGCGGCGGCCCGCTGTGACGCCGGAGCCGTGCTGCCCTCGACCCTCGCGCCCCTGCCAGATTGTCTAGTCGGTTTGCGGCTCGTTCCGCGTCGCGGCGCGCCGCTGCAGCTAGGCGCAGCGCATCTGCGCTTCGGAGTCCTCGACGTTCCCCTCGGCGGATTCTGGCAGAGCAACGGGCGCGGTAACGAGCTCCTCGTCGAAGAGCTGCGGAAGGCGGCCCTGGAGCTCGCTCCTCTCGGCGGGCACGTGCTCGAGCTCTATTGCGGAGCGGGAAATCTTACCCGCGTGTTGGCCGAATCGTCGACCCATCTCGTCGCCGTCGAAGCGAGCGCCGACGCGATTGCGGCGCTGAACAGACGCGCCGATATGGCCACGGTGGCCTCGGCCGGCTCGGCACCCTCGGCCGTCTCCGATGCGGGCCACGCAGCCTCGGGCCTCTCCGCTACGACGTTGGCGGGCTCGGCTGCCGCGGGCAAGACCTCGGGGCCTTCGGTCGGAGCTGCCTCGTCGTCCATCTGGGGCACGAGCCAGATCGAGTTGCATGCGCAACCCGTCGAGCGGTTCTTGGCCGCCTGCCGCGCCGACTTCGATTGGGTCGTGTTGGATCCGCCCCGTTCGGGAGCGGCGGTGGCGATTCCAGAGCTCGTCAGGCTGCGCCCACGCGGTGTGATCTACATCTCGTGTGACCTCCACACCGCCGCCCGCGATATCGAGCAGCTTCTCGGCGCGGGTTACGAGCTCACGCGAGTCCAGCCGATCGACATGTTTCCCCAGACCTACCACGTCGAGACCATCTTCGTCCTGCGCGACGCTCACTGAAAATCGGCGACCGAGGGGGCGCGTTCGAGCCAATCGGCGATGCGGTCGACCATCCACTGTGGGTCGTCGAGGGCGAGATCGTGATTGCCCCAGGGATGCTCGGCGAACGACGCGGAGACGTACCGCTGCAGGTCGCGCGAGCACTGGGGATCGACGAGGCTGTCTTTTCGGGACACGAGCACGAGCAGGGGTACGCTCGGTTTCTCGTCTGGAATGCGATAACGGGCCCCGGCGAGCACTTGGCGAAGTAGGTTTTCACGCGCGACCGGCCGTTCGCGCGCGAAGCCCGCGTAGACCTCGGCCGCCTCTTCGTGTACGTCGGTGCGGTTGCTGGTAATCGCCAGGATCTGGCGCTCGCGCTGGACGAGATCGCTGACCGCCGCCGCCTTGAGCATCGGCGGCAGATTCTGGGGGCGAATCCGCTTGAGCATCGGGCTCAGACCGCGGAAGCTGGTGTTCGTCAGCACCGCGCCGTCAAAATCGGTGGGCCGCCGGATCAGCCATTCGTAGGCCACCATCGCACCCAGCGACATCGCGAGCAAGTACGTCGGCTCCCCGTCGGGGCTGCTCCAGCGCAGCCGCCGAAACTCGTCGGACAGGCTGCGGGCCATCAGCGGAACGCTGACCGGCGTCTTCTCGCGAAACCGCGCTCCGTTACCCGGCAAATCGAGAAACTGTACCTCGGCGTCGGGAAACCGCTCATGAAAGCGCTCTGGCAGCTGATACCAGTGACCCTTCTCCCGCACCAACCCACGAATCCAGATCCATCGCATGGCGACTCCTCCACTCGACCCGCACGGTACCAGATCGAACGCCGTTTCGCCAGATCGATGCCGCATCTAGCGCCCGCGCTGCCGACTCGACGATCCACGGGTTCCGGCGCGCAGGACGGACCGCGGCGTTTGGGGCGGCCGGTGTGCCACGGCGTTTGCAGCGCTCGGCGTTCTGCGGTACTGTAGATCGGGACGGACGAACACCGGGGGAAACGAGTGCAGATCGACGACGTACGAGCGTTTGCGCTGGCGCTACCCGGCGTCAGCGAAGAAGACCATCACGGCCGACCGTCGTTCCGCGTCGCG